>JAVEWL010000043.1:0-16013 GCA_034004565.1 FCB group bacterium
CTGGATGGCGTAGACGCTGGCATTGAACAATTCCCCGCGCATGCGGATTGGCTTGCCTGCAAGCGAGGATAGATCGACACCGGCTTTCCACAAGGCCTGCGAGCAGGTATTATCTTCCGTAAGCGGGATGCTTTCGTCCAGCGAATACCCGTCTATTGGCTTTCCGGTCGGTTCAATGAGGCCGACGCGGATTTGGCCTCCATCTTTGATTTCGGCATTGAGGTGCAGGGTGTTGCCGGTGAATAGGAGAGGTGGCGTGATGAAGTAGCCGCCTTCGGGGCCGGCGTCGGCGGAGACGTAGCGATCGAATTGGGTGATGACGCGGCTGTAGATGCGGGCGTTTCCGGGCTCGGTGAGATTGGGGAGCTCGGCTTTGTTGTGGCGCAGGGGGGAGCCGCTGTAGTACTGCCAGAGTTCGTCGCCGCGCCGTATGAAGCCCTGGCCCATGTAGAGGGAACCGGAGTCGAAGGCGCCGGCGGGGCCGAGCGCGATGAAGGGCTTGTCGGGCTCGGGCCAGGTCCAGTGGATGCCGTCGCGGCTGACGGCGAGGCGGATGTCGAGGGTGTCGGTTTCGTGGTTGTAGAGGCTCGGGAACATGAAGTAGACGCTTTGGGCGAAGGGGTATTTCATGGCGGCGGGGTTGTAGAGGTCGCGGTCGGGCGGGGTGGTCGCGAAGGTTTCGAGGACGAGGGTCAGGGGATCGAACTTTGTGAAGTCTGCGCTGGCAGTACGGCCCAGTGCTCGGCCCCGGCCGTTGGCGCGGCCGTAAAGGACGTATTGCTTCAGGGATTCGTCCCAGAAACAGGAGTATTGGCTGTCGGCCATGACGGTGCAGATGGGTTCGGGGTGGCGGGTCCAGTGGATGCCGTCTGGGGAGGTCATGCCGGCCACGCGGTAGAACGTTGAGACCGGGGGATCGGCGGGGAGGGGTGTGGACTTGAGGTAGCTGCCTTGGGAGACGGCTTTGTAGCGCGCTTCGGGGGGCGCGGTGGGGTCTTTGAATACGCAGGAGCCGTGGACGCGGGAGCGCGCGCCTTCGGGGCCGATCAGGCGGAAGAGGATGTTGGTGGTCTGGGCGTCGTGGTAGGGGAAGAGGTTGAGGCTGGGTTTGGTCCAGGTGATGCCGTCGGTGGATTCGGCGTAGCAGAAGGAGGTGTCGTCACTGGTGGGCCAGCCTTCGACGTCGTAGCATTCGTACCACATTTTGCAGGCGGTGCCGTCGTCCATCACGCTGAACCAGCCGAGGGTGGCGTCTTCCCAGGGTTTGTCGGGTTGGATGGTCTTCTCGTTGGTTTTTGTGGCGGGGTGTAGTTTGAGGGAGACGTTTTGGCTTTCGGCGAAGAAGCGGGTGTCTACGAGGAGTTGGTTTTCGGTGCCGACTTGGAGGGGGGAGACGGCGAGAAGGGTGATAAGGGCGATGAGGTGCATGCGGCGTTCTCCTGCGACCGAACTGAGGGAGTGTAGCATGGCGGGGTGGGGGATGCGAAGGGACGGGGGACAGCAACTCAGTGCTCCCCAGTCTTGCTTCCAAAGCTCCCTAGCCCGCTTCAGCGGGCTTTTGACCTTTGCCCCCTGCTTCAGCAGGGGGGTGGAGACTGACACCCCATAAATGGAGCCGGCTTCAGCCGGGCTTTTCGCTCCTGCTTTAGCTGAAGCAAAGCCCGAGAAGTCCGGCTAAAGCCGGCTGTTTCAGGAAGGTTAGGGCCTGCGATCCCCTCTGCTGAAGCAGGGGGCAAAGGTCAAAAGCCCGCTGAAGCGGGCTGTGAGCCTTGGAAGCAAAACTGGGGAGTACTGAGGTGGCGCGTCCCCGCTTTTCAATTCCGGATCCCGCGCGTTATACTCCCCGCCATCGTCCAACGAACCTGCAAAACGGGGGACCACCCATGAAACGCGCCATCGCGGTAACATTCATTTTGCTCCTGGCCTGGACCGCCGCCGCCGAGCCGCTCCACCTCGTTCTGCTGCACTCCAACGATTCACACGGCACCCTCCTCGCGCCCGACGCCGGCAACACCCCCGGCGACACCGGCGGCATCGCGCGCGTGGCCACCGTCATCCGCCAGACCCGCGAAGAGAACCCCGGAAACGTGCTCGTGCTTCACGCAGGCGACGTCCTCTCCCGCGGCGACGCCCTTACCCAGGTATACCGGGGCCGCCTGAACTTCCAACTGATGCAGCAAATCGGCTACGACGTGTTCACCCCCGGCAACGGCGACTTCTACGGCGGCGTCGACCGGCTGATGGCGTGCCGCCGCGCAACCTCCATCGATTTCATCAAGGCCGACGCAAAACTCAAATCGAACGGCAGGACCCTCCTTCCACCGTACATCGTGAAAAAAGTCGACGGCGTGCGCATCGCCATACTGGGCCTCGGCGTCGTCCGCGGACACCTCCCCTCGGCCGCGCCCCTGAACCTGCTCGATTCCATCGAAACCGCGAAACGCTACGTACCAAAGCTGCGCAAGAAAGCCGATATCGTCATCGTGCTGAGCCATCTCGGCCTCAAGACCGATCAACTCCTCGCCGCCCAAGTGCCCGGTATCGACCTCATCGTCGGCGGACACAGCCACAACGAACTGTTTGAGCCTTTGCGCCTGACCGGCCCCGGCGGACGTGCCGTCACCGTCGCGCAGGCCGGCAACCTCGACTGCTTTGTGGGCCGCCTCGATCTCCACCTCGACAAGTCGAAAGAAGGCGTGCGCATCGAGCGCGTCGAAGGCCGCCTCATCGCCATGGACGCCACCGTCACTCCCGACCCCCGCACGATGAACACTCTGCAAGGGAAGCTCAAGCGAATCGCCGAGCCCGCCTCTGCGAAACTGGAAAGCCTGAAGCCCGCGGCATAGCCGGATTACCGGGAGCCCCTGCACGGGTTTGAACGGTCTTGGCATCGGACTTGTCTATCTTGCCGCGAGCGATCCGGCCATACCCTGCCGTTCCCCAAGTTGGACTTCGGAACCCGATTGGCCGCAAAGCCGCGCTTCGCAATCTCGAGCAGACTCCGCTCAGGACAAGGACGAGCAGTTCGCCGGTATCACGCCGCACAGCAGGTCCAGGGCGCGGCGGTATTCGCCGGAGAGGCGCAGGAAGGCGTTCAGGGTTTTGGGTCTGTCGTCGGTAAGGAGGGCCTGGGCGGCGCGGCCCAGCAGGACTTGGAGCAGGACGATGTGGTGGGCCTGTTGGCGGGCGGTGTCGTCGTTGGGAGGGAGCTGGCCGCAGAGGTCTTCGATCGAGAGTTCGTATTCGGTGAGTTCGTAGGGGCAGAAGGGGCGTTGGGAGGCGGGGATGTCGACGACGTCGTCGCCGGCGAAGGGACAGCGGTCGAAGCGGGGACAGTGGGGGCCGCAGTCCCGGAGGCGGCGGACGAAGAGGCCGTGAAGGTAGGCGTTGCGGTTGGCGGCGGGCGCGCCGGTGAGGGAGTGGCCGCCGTGGTATCGGCAGCGGCCGCTGGGGTGGTCGGAGAAGAGGGTGCAGGGTTCGCCGTCGATGGTACGCGCGCCGCAGATGCGGCGGCTCAGGCGGAGTTCGGTGGCCTCCACGTTCGCGGCCCAGGCGTCGTCCCAGGAGGCGCTGATGGGGGTGCCGCAGCGGGTGAGCCTTGGGGGATGGTTGCGGGGCATCGCGGTCTCCTTTGAAGATATCCCTCTATATATACGCGCCGATTGGCTGGGGAAAATGGGGATACGGCGTTGGGAGAGAGAGGGTTGCGCCGCGGAAACCGGGGCCGCACATTTACTGCGGAACAAGAGTGGTTTGGTTGACTAAAGTGCTAAATATGAAAAATGAGGTATGGGGAGGAGGGGGATTATGGGAAGTATGGAGTCCGAGGGGCTTGAGGGGAGGCCAGGGGCTGGTATAGAGTTTTAGTTCAGCGTTGGTGTTGGTTTGGGGGGTGGGGGTGAGCTTATGGACACGGAGGGGATGGTGTCGGGGGTTGCGGAGAACGGCGACTGTTACTTCGAGGCGCGGAAGTACGAGCAGATAATCGATTTCAAAGCCTACCTCTGGATGTTCCTTGGTTCTTTCGTTGGTGGAGTGGGCCAGGCGGCGTGGCGAGAGTGGCCTCTGACGACCACGGGACCTTTGATAACCCCGGTTCGGATCGGCGCATTCTGCAGTTTCCTGGGGCTTCTGGCCTTTTGCTACGTGTCCTGCCGCGTCATGTTGCGAGCGCGACTTATTCTGGATGATGAGGGGATTTGGGAGCAAGGAGTTTTTTCGCCGTTGCGGTGCATGGTCCGGTGGGAGGATATCTCGGAGGTGCGAGCGAGCGGGTTCGGCCGTCGGGGGCATTGGTATTTTCCATCGGATATGGTTATTCGGCATACGGGGCGGCCGAGGGGATGGCACTATGATTTCTGGTGGTCCGCATTTGACCGCTCGATTCCGGTGCTGCGGATGGTACGTGAGATGGTGCCGGCGGGTTGCGTGTTTGATGAAGAGCTGGAGAAGGTGCTGAGGGAGGCCGAGGAAGTGGAGTGATGGGATCCTTGCTTGGGAAACGGGTCGCCCAAGGCAAGTTCATAGTGGTAAACCGAGCATGCGGACCGCGAAGGAATACAAGAGCCCGGTCTTGGCGTCGGTCCACGAGACGATGGAGGACCTGTACGAGGCCGGAGTCGTCGACAAGAAGGCCATGCGCGAGTTCGATCAAAGCTGCCTCGCGACGGTCGAACCCATGAAACCCGAGGCCATCAAGGCCCTCCGCTTGCGCGCACACGTCAGCCAAGCCGTGTTTGCGCGCTACCTCAACGTCACCGTCGGCCTCGTGAGCCAGTGGGAACGCGGCGAGAAACACCCATCCGGACCCGCCTTGAAACTGCTGACCCTGGTCAAGAAGCACGGGCTCAATGCGATGAGCTGAATGCCGGGCCTTCCGTCAGCCCTTAATCGGCGGGTGGTCCTTGAGGGTGCCACCTTCAAGCCGCGTGACGAAGGAACGTGGCTTGTGGGTGGGGCAAGGAAGACGTGCGGGTACTAGCCACAAACCTCCCCTTTGTCATCCCGAGCAGAGCGAGGGATCTAATAGCGTCTCTGACTTTTCCCTCTCCCAAAACCACAGCCCCGTGTCATCCTGAACGAAGTGAAGGATTCCCTGAGCGCCAAAGTTGCCCTTCCGGGATCCTTCACTTCGTTCAGGATGACACGGGAGGGGAGTTGGGTGGGAACAGGCGGAGTCGAAGGCGTGACTAGATCCCTCGCTTTGCTCGGGATGACAAAAAGGAGTCATTGGTGAATACCCGAGGGTAGATCCTCACCCCACCCACAAGCCACGCGACCGCGTCACGCGGCTTGTATGTGCCACCCGGAACAGCAACGCCCCCATCAACACATCAGTCAACCGGCGCCCCGCCCCCCCGAGCCATCCAGCACTACAACAACCTCGCGCACCCCATCCACCGGAGGCCCATACCGCAGCGTAACGCGCCCCCCGTCATGCAATCCAACGCCCCCAACCTCAAACGCACTGCCCCAAACAGCGCGTCCGCGTTCGACCCGTACATGTACAGCTTTGCATCGCTGCCGTCACCCGCAACATCATTCCCGTCAAGCTCCCCAACCCCCGCCCCCGCGATAGCCGCCTCCAATTCCTCCTCAATCGCAAACAACCGCGTCAGATCCCTGCTGCCATACGCGAAGTGCACAATAACCGCCTGATCCGGCGGTGGGGGCGGATGAGAATTCGTGTTTCTTTCCGAAGAGCTTGTCGGGGAGCAGTTTGAAGGTGTGTCCGTTGGGGGAGTAGACTCGCTGTATACGGGAGCATGGTATGAAGGTCTTGGTGTTGCATAGTGGCGGGCTGGATTCGACTGTCTGTCTATTAATGGCGATGGAGGCTGGCCTTGAGGTAGTGAGCCTCGGCGTCGACTATGGCCAACGACACCGTATCGAGATGGAATACGCAGCAGCACAGTGCAAGAGATTTGGGGTCCCACGACAAATCCTTAAGATTCAATGGGAGAAGCCCGTGCGCGCAATGCCAACAGGACGGACGCTTGAGGAGATGCGCTCAGGTGTTTCTCCGGCATTTCTCCCAGGTCGCAATGCTGTCTTCTTGGTACTCGCATGCGCACAGGCGGCGGGCGTTGGAGCTGGTCAGGTATGGGTCGGCGTTAATGCCATTGACTTTTCAGGCTATCCGGATTGTCGACCGGAATTCCTCGACGCTTTTAGAGCCATGACCAATTTGGCCATACCAAGTGGCCCAGAGATTATTGCGCCCCTTATAGCGATGCCTAAGCCTCAAATCGCAGCCGAGGCCCATCGGCTTGGGCTTTCACAATTTGACACATGGAGTTGCTATCAGCCTTCCTTAACTGAAGCCGGTCTCGTCCCTTGCGCTAAGTGCGATGCTTGTATTCTGCACGAACATGCATGGGATAATCTGCCGACGAAACTGAGGCTGAATAGAGAATGACCACCATCGGCTTGGTTTCGTGTGTTAGCCTGAAGGGCACACATCCTGTTAGGGCCGAAGATCTCTATATATCCCCGCTCTTCCTGAAAGCGCGGAGATATGTTGAGACTCATTGCGATCAATGGTTCATCCTTTCTGCTAAACACGGCTTGGTGTCCCCGGACCAAGTGCTCGGTCCTTACAATGAGACTCTCAACGACCAAGATCGTTTGACTCGACAGAAATGGGCAGCAACCGTTTGGCGTAAGTTAGAATCGAGACTCAAGCCAGGTGATCGACTGGTTGTGCTTGCCGGGTCTCGATATCGAGAATTCTTAATGCCTATGATAGAGGCATACGGTTGTCGAGTTGAAATTCCTATGGCGGGCTTGTCGATTGGAAGACAGTTGCAGTGGTTGTCCTGCCAAATGCAGCAGTCTACACGAGAGCGCGACCTGGACAAGCTGTATGAGTGTCTCAGACGACTCGACTCTGGCCTAGGCGGAAAGCGCCTTATGTCGGAATGCACAGGACGTCATGAATGGCCTGGAAGAGGTGTCTATTTCTTCTTTGAGCCACTTGAAAAACGGCGCACATCAAATGATCTTCGGGTTGTGCGAGTTGGAACACATGCCGTTAGCCGCGGCGCAAAGACCACGTTATGGAACCGATTACATACGCACCGTGGCTCAAATAGTGGGCTTGGAAATCACCGTGGGTCAATTTTCAGGCTTCATGTTGGCGCTGCTCTAGCGTCAAAGAATAAGAGCTTGGCTCAAGCCTCCTGGGGTATCGGACAGGTAGCAGACTGTTCCATCCGCGCGGCAGAGGAGTTGCTTGAGCGTGCTGTTTCCAGCTACATCGGGAAGATGAGTGTCTTGTGGTTAGCGGTAGGGGACGAACCTGGTCCAACGAGTGATCGAGCGTACCTTGAAAGGAACCTTCTGGGGCTTCTTGTTGGGCCAACGGGCGCGATAGACAGGCCCTCGCCAAAGTGGCTTGGGCTCGCGAGTCCAAATGAGCGGATCAGGCAGTCTGGAATGTGGAATCTGGATTTCTTGGAGTATTCTTACTCACCAGAATTCTTATCTATTCTTGCGGAATACGTTGCAGTTACTCTTGAAGAATGTCCTAGTCCTAAGGTCTCGATCGCGCCTGAGAGCTGGTATCGTCGTCCAAACCGGCCCGACCAACTCAACCAATTGAAGTTATTTGAGGACTGAAACCAAATGACAACGCTAGGCCAGCCACACGAGAATCTCTTGCGTCGTTATGCTCGGCACGTCGTTCATCTTCGAAGGCAGATGAAAGAGCAGAGGTTCGGTCTCATTTTCGGGGCCGGTCTGAGTAAGTCATTTGGCGTTCCCTCTTGGGATGATTTGGTCGGAAAACTGGCGGCTGATTCTGAAGTGGATGGCGAAAGAATCCTTGCGGCCATTCCGCCGCGAGCCGGTCTCCCCTATAAGACCGAAATGCTCTTCGAACACTTCCGGAAAACGCGTTACACTATATCTTCTCCTGAGAGACATCACACACGAGAGCTTGAGTACGAAATCGCGCGAGACTGGCGCTCTAAGGTACGCGAGCGCCTGTACGCCGGCGTAGATGGACAACTGGGTACTAAACTCGACAGCCATCCTTATCTTAATGCCTTATTGCCGCTCATTCGAAAAACACACATGACAATTACATACAACTTTGACGACTTTATCGAGCAATCGCTTTTGCATACGAAAGACCCAAGTGAGCGAAGCTCGCGCGGTTACGAAACGGTCACAAATCCGTGGCCGCAGTTTAGGCGTCAGGAAGCCATCATATATCACCCTAATGGGATGATTCCGCAGAATGTTCTTGAGGCGCCGAGCGACCACTTAGTCTTTTCAGAAGCATCTTTTGCAGAACAACTAATGGGCATCCTCGCTGGTAATCAGGCAGGACTTCAGAGCCATCTTTCGAAGCACACATGCCTGCTCATAGGCCTATCTCTGGATGACGAGACTCTGCGCAGTGCGCTTATGCATGGTGCGCGCTTTTGCCCAGGCAACTTCCATTACTATGTAAGCTACGTAGATGAAAGCAACAGCCTTAGCGAAAGTCAGCGTCAAACCATTTCCCGCGCGAACTTCAAAGTGTACAATCTAATAACCCTCTTCTTGACTAATGAAGAGATAAATGCGCTTGCTGAAATGATAGACACCGGTCTTGACGATAAAGAATTTAGTGATTTCCTCGATAAGCAAAAGATTGAAAAGCAGTTCCGCTTCTATGTCACCGGACCCATGGGTGTGGGGAAGAGTACAGTCATAAACCACTTTCGAAATCTTCGAGTGCTTGACGAATGGGTTGAGGAGCGCCACAAACTACTGATAAAACCGTGGCCAGAACTTACCAATGAAGAACGAGAAGATGTTGACAGGTGGATTATGAGTCAGTTCAGGCAGAAGAACGATACACTTCGTAAAGAAAGTTCGGGTATCTTCATGCTCGACCGAGGCCCACTCGATCCTTTGGCTTTCGCGGAAGAGCCAGAAAGAAGTCCCAAAGCCGAGAAAATGCTTAAGGCGATATGTGGTGCCGAGATGAATGAGCGAGTGGCGTCGGGCCGGGTTATTCTGCTGACCGGTGACTGCGATGATCTTGCTTTGCGCTTAATCCTCTCCAAACGCGAAGGATATACGTCCGACAAGTTGAAGAAGATGGAAAAGGCGCTAAAGCAGGTATATGGGAAAGATGGTGTTGTTTGTTTCGACACCCGCGGATTAGCGCCTGCAGATGTTGTGCGAAGGGTGGCCGAAATCGTACATTTAGAGGACTACGATTCTGATAAGTTGTGTGATCTTCACCAAAGATTTGAGCAGATTAGGGAAGATGTTGCAAGTGTGCAGTAGCAAACACATATCACCTTTGAAAGCGGTGTACCTTGCTGGACCGCTTTTCAGTGAGGCAGAACAGCGGTTTAACGTCTCGTTGGCCAGAAGGCTTGAGCGCTTGGTTAGAGTATATTTGCCTCAGCGGGATGGTGGCCTTATGGCTGACATGATACGCACGGGAACGCCGCCAAAGACAGCCGCGCATTTGGTATTTAAGCGTGACGTAGATGCAATTCTAAACTGCGATTATCTTATAGCCGTTTTGGACGGCAGGACGGTTGATGAGGGGGTAGCGTTCGAGTTGGGGATAGCATTTGCAGCCAAGAAGCGATGCATTGGGCTTCAGACGGATATTCGACGGCTGGCACCGTGGGGAAATAATCCGATGATTACAGGAGCTCTAGAAGTTGTCTTTAGCTCGGTTGATGAACTCGTCAATTGGCTTGTCAGGGAAGTTTGTGGGTGTTCAGAGCAACTTAACTGTGCATCAAGCGAGATGGACTCGTTGAGCAATGCTGCAGAGCCGTCTCCCTATCATGAGTGAATGGGCCGATGGATTGGTTTGTAGATGCCTCAAGATGCGCTATACGTCCTAGACTGCAGCTACTACTTTCGAGCTTCTTTCTTTGCCATACCTGCCTTTCCCAATCCCAGTGGGAAAACCCTTAATGCTGTGTTCGGTTTTGTGTCTACTCTATTGAGATTGATGACGACTTACAGGCCGCCCAAGTTGATTATTGCCGGTGATGCGACAGGTCCGTATTTTCGCCACCAACTCTTCCCAGCATATAAGTCCGCGAAGGTGCGCGTTCCCCAAGAATGCGATCAGCAGTTGCCAACGCTCCTACAAGTCCTCCAAGTGATGGGGATTCCCTATGTGTCTGCGCCGGGATTTGAAGCTGACGATATTCTCGCAACGATAGCGAATACAGAATCAGGTGCTCATTGCCATGTTTACATTTGCGCACGTGACAAGGATCTTCAACAATTGTTATCGAACGATGTCAGCATGTTGGATATTGCGTCAGGTGCAAAGCTAACTCCAGACGCGCTTCTGGCAATGAAAGGTGTCTGCCCTGAGCAAGTACCTGATCTCTTGGCGCTGACCGGAGACGCCGCAGACAGTATTCCAGGCATTCCAGGTGTTGGGGAAAAAACTGCTGTACGTTTGCTTGCAAAGTACGGCAGTTTAGAAATGATATTGGATAACTGGGAGGTAATCGGTGGAAACTTAGGTTCTAAACTACGGGATCTCCGCGCTCAGGCACTCTTGGCAAAGGAACTCACTACGCTTCGGAAGGATGTTCCTCTTGAATTATTGCCGCTAGAACTTCGACTTCAGAGTGTTCATGATGAAGTTGAGGCTCTCTTCCAGCAGCTCGGCTTTGAGCGGTTGCTAAAAGGGTGGAACAAGCTGTTGGAAGCCTGCCAGGACAAAGAAGAGCCAGAATCGCCATTCCAACCAGATCTTTTCACTGAGTGAATCCAAGAAAGTCGTCTCGTGCCGCAGGAAGCTATACGGGAAACCCACTATTAGGGCCGGAAGTCAAGACCCGCGGGCACAGAAAGTGGCACGACGGTCGGTTATCTAATTCCGTATCATGTGCACGCATCCTAATACCTTTATCCTGTCCAGTACTTCCGCTCTCCCGAGTTTGCTTCGTCGAGGTCTGTGACCTCTCCTCGCAATGACAGGTTTGGGGCGAGGACTCTCCGTGGGCCCCGTGCTCCCCGTGGCTCGATTTTCTCCCGGACTGCATATTGGGGGGTATATCGGGTATGATTGGTGCCTTCAAACGGAAACGAGGGCGTTATGAAGCGGATTGAAATTAAGACCAAGAGCGACTTACAGGCGGCGTTGGCGTTGGCGGCTCGGGCGGCGGCGGATCCGGAGGCGGAGGCGCGGTTGGCGGAGCGGCTGGAGGCTACGCGGGTTATTGTGGAGGCCGTCAGGGAACGTGGGGATGAGGCCGTGGCGGAGTTTACGTCGCGGTTTGACCGGGTGGAGCTTTCGCCGGAGCAATTCGAGGTTTCGCCCGCCGAGATTGACGCGGCGGTGTCGGGGCTGGACCCGGCGCTGGTCGGGGCGCTGGAACGGGCGCATGCGAACATCCGGCGGTTCCACGAGAAGAACCTGCGGCAGTCGTGGGAAGAGACGGACGCGGACGGGACGGTGCTGGGTCAGCGGGTGACGGCGCTCCGGAGCGCGGGGGTGTATGTGCCGGGCGGGACGGCGTTTTATCCGTCTTCGGTGCTGATGAACATCGTGCCGGCGCGCGTGGCGGGGGTGGAGGAGATCGTGATGGTCTCGCCGCCGTCGTACCACGGGAGCATCCATCCGCTGGTGCTGGCCGCGGCGAAGATTGCGGGCGCGACGCGGGTGTTCCGCGTGGGCGGGGCGCAGTCGGTGGCGGCGCTGGCGTATGGGACGGAGCGGTTCCCCTCGGTGCTGAAGATCACGGGTCCGGGGAATATCTTCGTGACGCTGGCGAAGCGGTTGGCATCGTCGATCTGCGACATCGACAAGGAAGCGGGTCCGTCGGAGGTGGTGGTGGTCGCGGACGGGAGCGCGGAGGCGCGGTTGTCGGCGATCGAGCTGCTGTGCCAGGCGGAGCACGATGAGGACGCGTCGGCGTTCCTGGTGGCGACGTCGGCGGCGGTGGCGGACGCCATCGAGGCGGAAGCGGAGAAGCTCGTCGGGACGTTGTCGCGCGAGGCGATCATCCGCAAGGCGCTGGACACGAACGGGGTGACGTACCTCGTGCAGGATTTGGAGCAGGCGGCGGAGTTCGTGAACGCGCTGGCGCCGGAGCATCTGGCGTTGCACGTGGCGGATCCGGAAGGGTTCTTCGGGCAGATCCGCAATGCGGGCGCGGTGATGCTGGGCGCGGGCACGCCGGTGGCCGTGGGCGACTATTACGCGGGCCCGAACCATATCCTGCCGACGGGACGTCGCGCGCGGTTCGAGTCGGCCCTGACTGCGGAGGACTTCCGGAAGGTCACCAACTACATCCGGTACTCGGAGCAGAGCATCCGGAAGTACGGGGCGGACATTGTGCGGCTGGCGAATGAGGAAGGGTTGACGGCCCATGCGCGGGCCGTGGAGATGCGGTCGTGAAGTACGGTCGGACGATATTACAGGACGTCGAGGGGTATGTGCCGGGCGAGCAGCCGCGCACGCAGGACGTCATCAAGCTGAACACGAATGAGAACCCGTATCCGCCTTCGCCGAAGGTGCTGGAAGCGCTGCGGGCGTTGCCGGAGTCGTCGGTGCGGAAGTATCCGGAGCCGCTGGCGATGAAGCTGCGCGAAGCCTGCGCGGAACGGTTTGGGTGTCCGGGTGCGGATTGGGTGGTGGCCGGGAACGGGATGGACGAGCTACTGGCGTTGGCCGTGCGGACCTTCACGGATCCCGGCGACACGATCCTGTCGCCGTACCCGACGTATATCCTCTATGAGACGCTGGCGAAGCTGCACGGGGCGGAGATCAAGCTGGTCGACCTGGACGAGCGGTTTCGGTTGACGGAGGAGTTCTACGAGACGAAGGCGCGGCTGACGTTTCTGCCGCGTCCGAACTCGCCGAGCGGGGTGTGCGCGCCGCGGGAGGCCGTGGAGCGCCTGTGCCGGGAATCGGACGGGATCGTGGTGATCGACGAGGCCTATGTGGACTTCGGCGACGGCGATTGCATGGATTTCCCGAAGCGGTTCGAGAACGCGATCGTGATGCGGACGTTTTCGAAGTCGTTCAGCCTCGCGGGCATGCGCGTGGGCGTGGCGGTGGCGCGTCCGGAGCTCATTGGCGAGTTCATGAAGACGAAGGACTCGTACAACCTGAACGCGTTCAGCCAGGCGGCGGGCCTGGCGGCGTTTACCGATTACGATTACATGCTCGCGAATGCGGACAAGGTGGGGACGACGCGCCAGCACCTCGTGGCGGGGCTGAAGGAACTGGGCTTTGAGGTGCCGGAATCGCAGGCAAACTTCGTGCTGGCCAAATGGGCCGGCGAGCCGAGTGCACGGGAGATCTACCTGGAACTGAAGGCGCGGGGGATCTTCGTGCGGTACTTCAACGCACGGCGGTTGGACGATGCGCTGCGGATTACGGTTGGGACAGACGCGGAGATCGAAGCGCTGCTTTCGGCGCTGAGGGAAGTGATTAGTGACTAGTTACTAGTGAAGATTGTGGCACCCCCGGGCTGGTTTCGGCTTGGGGGTGTTTCCCTTTTTGATGGACGAGATGGACTTGATGGACGGTATGGACAATACGGGTTGGTTGTGGGGGGCGGGTTGCTGGTATTATTTGTTTACTAGTAACTAACAACTAGTAACTAGTTACCATTCACTTCCTCTGCTCTTGGAGATGATTCTCATGCGAAACCTTCTGCTTTGCCTTTCTGTTGTGGTGCTGGCGGTGGGGTGCGAGACGATGGATGGGTCGTCGACCTTTGGGGCGGGGCTGCCGGCGCCGAATGCGTTGTCGACGGCGGACGAGATCAAGATCGGTCAGCAGATGGATGCGCAGGTGCAGCAGCAGACGCGGCCGCTGAACAATCCGGCGATCCAGGCGTATGTGCAGCAGATCGGCGCTCGGCTGGCGGCGAATGCGCCTCGGCAGGATGTGCCATACCGGTTTACGGTGATCGACGACCCGAAGTCGGTGAACGCGTTCGCGTTGCCGGGCGGGCACATGTATGTGTTCACGGGGCTGATGCGGATGTGCGCGAACGAGGCGGAGCTGGCGGGTGTGATGGCGCACGAGATCGCGCACGTGGCGGATCATCACCACGGCGAGATGCTGGCGCGAGAGATGCAGGCGCAGGCGGTGGCGGGGATGGTGCTGGGCAAAAATCCGGGGCAGGTGGGGCGGATCGTGGCGGGCTTGCTGGGGCAGGGGTACCAGGCGAATTTCAGCCGCGTGAACGAGAACGAGGCGGACCAGTTGGGGATGGACCTGCTGTACAAGGCGGGGTATCAGCCTTCGGCGATGCTGACGTTCATGAACAAGATGGTGGCGCTGGATCAGCAGCAGGGCGGGGGCGGGCGGTTGTTTGCGCTGTTTGCGTCGCATCCGCCGACGGTGGAGCGGCTGACGCGCTTGCAGAATCTGCTGGCGCGGTATCCGCAGCAGGGCGGGGTGTTTGCGGAGCGGTATGCGCAGGTGGTGTTGAGCGTGGTGGGAAAAAGCTAGGGCGATGGACCATATGGACTCTATGGACGTGATGGACATGATGGACGAACGGCCCCAGCCCCATTCCCTCGATGGAGAAAAGGGGAAGTCTGAAAGCGTGCCTTGTCCATAAGGTCCATGCCGTCCATTTCGTCCATGGATTGGGTTGCGCTGGGGTTTGTGGGGGCGTGTGCGGTTTTTCTGGCGGCGGCGTTTCGGGACTTGGTGCCGATTCCGCCGGATGGGTATTACCACGTCATGGTGGCGCGGCGGATTGTTGAGGACCGCGCTATTCCGCTCTGGGATTGGTGGGAGTTTGCGCCTTCGGGGCGGCCTCACTTGTATCCTCCTTTCTTTCATCTTCTGATTGCGCTCTTCTCGTTACCGTTTGGGGGCGATGTGTTCCTGGGGTTCCGGGTGATGACGGTGCTGCTGTTGCCGGCGGTGCTGCTGGGGGAGTGGTATTTCGTCCGGACGCTATTCGGGTCGCGGTGGGCGCTGTTTGCGGTGCTGCTGACGGGTTGGGACCCGATGTTCGTGCTGATGGCGCTGATGGGGTTGCCGAGCATTCTGGCGGGGGGATTGGCGGCGGTGGCGTTTGCGCGGTTTTACGAGCGGAAGTTTGTGAGCGCGGGGGCGCTGTTGTTTGGGGTGATGGCGATGCATCCGGGGATTGGTCCGTGTACGGCGGGCGGGATGCTGGCGTTTGCGCTTTGGGATGGGCGGTATCGGAAGGCGGGGATGTGGACTGTGGTGGTGGCGGCGTTGGTGGCGTCGCCTTGGTATTTGCGGTTGTGGGCGTACCGGTCGTGGCACGTGCATCCGCTGGAGCAGGGGATATACGGGGAGTTCGAGGGCTGGGCGTTGGTGTGGGAGAAGTTTGCGTGGCTGCAGTTTTTGAATGTGGTGATGGTGGGGCTGGCGATCTGGGGGATGCGGCGGGCGCGGTGGGGTGAGTCGCGGAACCGGCTGTTGTTGTGCGCGATTGCGATGTATTTGCCGTTGTTGTTGAGCTATGGCGGGCGGTTCTATCTGCATGCGGTGCCGTTTCTGGCGGTGTTTGCGGCGGAGCCGTTGTCGCGGATGAAGTGGCCCAAGTCGAGTTGGAGCGGGGTGGCGCGGCTGGCGGCGCTGGCGCTGTGTCCGACGCTGGTGATCGTGGGGACGGGGACAGTGGTGCGGCCGGGGCCGCTGCCGATGGTGTCGGGGTGGACGTTGCCGGTGTTCCTTGGATTTGGCGGGGCGCGGCTGTTGGACGGCGGGGCGGCGCTGGGGTTGCCGCGGTATGAGGATGTGAAGGCGTTGGCGGAGCATGTGAGGTCGGAGACGAAGCCGGGGCAGGTGCTGCATGTGAACGGCGGGGGGCGTGATTTTGCGTTGATGGTGGGGGCGCTGGCGGATCGGCCAATCGATGAGGGGGCGTGGGAGGAGTACACGCCGCCGGGTGCGCGGAGCGAGGCGTCTTTGGAGGCGAGCGCGACGGATCCGGCGGGGTATTATGTGGGGATGAGCGCTCGGGGGATTCCGCGGGGAGTGGTTAGTGAGCGGGTGGGGCGGTTTTGGGTGGGAAAAAGGGGAT
>JAVEWL010000691.1:0-3414 GCA_034004565.1 FCB group bacterium
CAACCGCGAAGGCGGCCCCCGCCGCGCTCAACCCGGCCGATTGGCTGCTTCTCCCGACACCCCGGGAGATGACCCTGACCGGCGCCGTGAGAGACTTCGGCAGCACACCGTGGACGTACCCCCAGGAATACAGTCTTGGTGCGCAATACTTCGCCGAAGAGATAACCCAAGTGCCGGAAACCATCCACGCCCTTTCCGCTGCCACGGCGGAATTGGCACGGCTGGGCGCCGGTTCTCGGCCCTCACCGCTGCACACCAGAATCGACCCGGCCGCGATGCCGCATCCCGAAGGCTATGTGCTGACCATCGCCCCGGAAGGCGCCGCCGGAATTACCATCGTCGCCCACGACGAGGCGGGCGTGTTTTACGCCGCGCAAACCCTCAAGCAACTCGCGCAACTCGCGACCCGCAACAAGGTCATTCCGGCCTGTCGCATCGTCGACTGGCCCGACTTCCCTAATCGTGGCGTCATGATTGACGTCGCCCGCAACAAAGTGCCCGAGATAGATTCGCTTTACGAGCTTGTGGACCTGCTGGCGTCGTGGAAGGTCAACCAGCTCCAGATGTACACCGAGCATACTTTTGCTTATACGAACCACCACGTGGTCTGGGAAGACGCCTCGCCGATGACGCCCGCGCAGATCCGCGACCTTGACGCCTACTGCAAGGCGCGCTTCATCCAGCTCGTGCCGAACCAGAACTCCTTCGGCCACATGTGGCGCTGGCTCATGCATCCCGAATACGCCCACCTCGCCGAAACGGACGACAAGACCGACCTGTGCCCGGTCGATCCCGGATCCATAGCGCTCATCGGCGACATGTACAACGACCTGCTGCCCTGCTTCTCGAGCCCCTACGCGAATGTCGGCTGCGACGAAACCTGGACCCTCGGCAAAGGCCGCAGCAAGGCCGCCTGCGAAGCGCAGGGCGAGGGCCGCGTGTATCTTGGCTTCCTGATGCAGATCCGCGAACTCGTGAAGAGCCACGGCAAGACCATGCAATTCTGGGCCGACATCATCAACAACCATCCCGAACTGATTCCCGAACTGCCCAAGGACGTTGTCGCGATGGAATGGGGCTACGAGGCCAACCATCCCTTCGACACGCACTGCAAGCGGTTCAAGGATAGCGGCGTGCGCTTCTACGTGGTGCCCGGCACCTCGACGTGGAATTCGCTCCTCGGCCGCCACGAGAACGCCATGGCGAACCTGCGCAACGCCGCCGAAAACGGCATGGCCAACGGCGGCGAAGGCTACCTCGTCACGGATTGGGGCGACGGCGGCCATTGGCAGTTCCTGCCCGTGTCGTACTTGACTTATGCGTACGGCGTGAGCATGGCGTGGTGCGTCGAGACCAACAAGGACATCAACATCGAGCAAGCCGCCGACCTGTATGCCTTCCGCGACGACGCGGGGGTGATGAGCGCTGTCGCGCGCGATCTCGGCAACGCGTACAAGCAGGCCGGGGCCGAATTCGGCAACAACACGACCTTCTACCTGTTCTTGCAGCACGCCATCGAGAAGCCGCTCAAAGACATCGGCCTTGCCAAGGTGACGGCGGCGGATCTGCAGGGCACGATCGATTACATTGACGCCGCGCTCGCGCGCCTCGATGGCGCCAAGATGAACCACGAGGACGGGGAATTCATCAAGGAACAGTTCCGCATGAACGCCGCGATGGCGAAGCTCGCCTGCCGGATTGGCATCGCGCGCATTGAGGCCGGCGGCGTTGCCACGTCAAAGGTTCCCAAGGATGTTCGTGCAAAGCTCGCCGCCGAACTCGAACCGCTGATCCCGAAATACCGCCAGTTGTGGCTGGTGGAGAACCGCAGCGGCGGCCTCAAGGAAAGCTCGGGAATCTTTGAGAATGTCCTGGCGCTGCTCAAGCAGCCGTAGAGGCGGGGACGTTTCGGCTGCATTTTGTTGCGGCATCCGCATGTGGACGACAGGCGGAGGCCGGGGATGAGGGAGGGGGGAAGCTCAGTAGCTTGGGTTGCCCGTTTGGTTCTTGGCTTACCCACACCCCTAAGTCATAAAGCCGACTTGGGGGTGCCACAATGCTGGGGAAGCCGACTTGGGGGTGCCACAATGCTCGGGAAGCCGACTTGGGGGTGCCACGGGGATGAGTCTCTTCCTTGCAATGGTGCCGCACGTTGTTTCAGAGTGGGTGGAACCGCTGCCCTTGTTCGGGGATGGTATCCTGAAGTTGGGAGGTTATGATGCCTGAATTTGTGGACGGGCCGAATTCGCCGCTGTTCTCGGCGGTTCCTCTTGAAGGGAATGCGGCGCTGGATCGCCTGGGCGCGCGGGTCTCGGAAGAGATGGCGCGCAGCGGGTCCGTTGCGCCGAGGGGGAACCGTGTCTGCCGGGGCATTCCGTCGCTGAGCGCACGTCCGATTGTCGTGGCGTTTCTTTTGTTGTGCCTGGCGGGCTGCTACCGCAGCGTCGTCAAGGGCACCGTTGTGGATCTTGCAGGCGAGGCGTTGCCGGGTGTGGCCGTGAGCGTGAATGGCACCGACTTCCAGAGCCTGTCGAACGCGCTTGGCGAGTACTCGGTGCGCTACAACCCGGGCTCGGTGCAACTGCATTTCGACAAGACGGGTTATACGCCCGCGGTCTTGAATGTGCATGCGGACGGCGTTTTCGGTGTCAAGGCGCAGCCTGTCACGTTGTGGCACCTGCCTCAGAATCGCGGTGTGTTTTTCTTCGAGAATGGACGCTACACCGCTACCGAGCCGGTCGAGCCGGCGCGCTACGCCGGGCCGCTTTTCGGCACGGAGAAATGGCCGAGCACCGTGACCACCGATAATCGTCCGCGGCTGATTACGTATCATTTGCCGGCGCAGGGCGTGTCGCTGGTGAAGCTGCAGTTCGTCGAGGCGGTGCCCGAGGGGACGGTCACGCAGGAGCCCGAAGAGGTGTGGGTGAGCGCCGCGACGGTGCCGATCGAGGCGATGCCTATCGATCGGCCGCAGCAGTTGCTTGTTGAATTGCATTACCAGGGCGATCTTGAGCCCGGAACGTATGCGGTGCAATGGGGCGCGCTTCAGGGCAGCCCCGAACCGGTTCCGAGCATTTATCTTTTCAGCGTCGAATCGGAAGCCGGGCCCGCGGAAGCGGCGATCGAGGACAAGCCCGAGGAGCCCGCGCCGGAAGAGAAGAAAGCTGAAGAAGAGAAGCCGGAGAAGCCAAAAGAAGAGAAGAAACCCGAGTAGCGGCACGGCCGTAACAAGTTTTGCGAGTTGGGCTATTGCGATTGTGATTCGGAAAGCGCATAACGGAAAACAAAGAGTGATGAAGAACGCGCGTGAAAACGGGGTGTCGGCGTGACGGGGGGGGACTGATGCGTCACTCGTATTCGCCGGGCCGGGTGTTTCTCATGGCGCTGCTTTTCATTGGCGCGGCGCCGCTGTTT
>JAVEWL010000044.1:0-15989 GCA_034004565.1 FCB group bacterium
CCAGCGAAACGTCTTGGGGGCGGATGCCTATTTCACGCGACCGGTGCGGCCCTCGGCGGCGGAACGCCAGGCCGCTTCGGTCACTTCGCTGGTGGCCAGGCCGCACTCGGGCGGAGTTTGCGGCACGTCCTTCCCCAGGATGCAATCAATGCAGTTCGAGTCGGGATTCTTCTCGTACTTCTTGAACTTGATGGGGAGGCGATTGCCCGTGGCGTCTTCCTGGACCAAGTCGAGACCCTGGCGCAGGTAAAACGCGCCCTTGCTGCCGACAATCGTGTGGTCCTCGTGCCAGCACGGGGCATTGCCTATCACCGACATGCTGCCCAGGGCCCCGTTGTCGAAGGACATCGTTAAGGTCGAGTTGATGTCCACCTCCGTGCCGAAATCCTCCATCTTCGCGTAAACTTCCCGCACGCGTAGGCCGGTCACCCACATGATAATGTCGACGAGATGGCTGCCCGAGTCATTGATCTGCCCGCCGCCGGAAATGGCCTTGATCTGGCGCCAGGTGCCCTTCGTTGCCCGGAGCCATTCCTGGGCCTGGATGGCCTGCACGTACTCGATCTTGCCGATGGCGCCTTTGGCGATCTGCTCGCGCATATAGCGGAAGCTCGGGTCGTAGTGGCGCTGGTAGGAGAGCATGAGCACCTTGCCGGATTTTTCGGCCGCGCGAATAACTTTCTTGGCGTCGGCAATGGTGTTGGTCATGGGCTTCTCGCACAGCACGTGCAGGCCCTTCTTCAGGCTCGTCAGGATCTGCTCGGTGTGAAAGGCGTGCGGGCTTAGAATCACGACCCCATCGAGTTGCTCGGCCTTGAGCATGTCTCGGTAGTCGGCGTAGGCCGGCAGCGTGTCCGACCCGGGGCAGTTCTTGTAAAACCGCTCCAGCGACTCGGCGCTCGGGTCGTTCAACGCGACGACCTCCGCCTTGCCCGTGCCATGGAGCCGCTGATAGTGCCCCGGTGAAATCCCGCCCGCTCCAATAAACCCTATGCGAATCTTCCTGGCCATGATGCGCTCCTCAAGCTCGGCGACCGCCTCTCCGCGTGCGGTTCCACTGCGGGAGAATCTAAACCTGCGCCGCCGGCAAGTCAACGTGAAATGCCGCGCTTGCGGAATCCGCCCCCCGGAGTTACCATTACGTTGGTTCCGGTGACTCCCACACCACTATACCCCGCCAGAACATCCTTCCCCCGAAAGGTTGCCGCCATGATTGTTTTTTGGACCGTGGTCATTACCTTCCTCGTAACCGTTATTGCGGGCGTCATCGCCTTTAATCTTACCCACCAGGAAAAACGCATCGAATATCTCATCAGTGCGAAGTACTCCGTGGCGGATCCCCAATTCCGACGCGCGATGGGCCAACTGCTGCCGCCTCCCATCCTCCCGGGAAACCGCGTGCAAACGCTGCTGAACGGGGATCAAATCTTTCCCGCGATGCTGGATGCGATCGCCGGCGCGCAAAAGACGATCACGTTCGAGAGCTACATCTTCTGGTCCGGCGAGATCGCGCAGAAGTTCACCGACGCGCTGGCGGAACGCGCGCGTGCCGGCGTGTGCGTGCACGTGCTGGTCGACTGGGCCGGCGGGTTCAGCATGAAAAACGACTACATCGATCAGATGAAGGAAGCGGGCGTCGAGTTCCAGGTGTATCACCCCCTGCGGTGGTACCACCTCGACAAAATGAACAACCGCACGCACCGCAAGATCCTCGTGGTGGACGGCAAAGTGGCGTTCACGGGCGGAGTGGGCATCGCCGACGAGTGGGACGGCAACGCGACGGACCCCGACCATTACCGCGACTGCCAGTTCAGGCTGGAAGGGCCCAGCGTCGCGCAGATGCAGTCGGCGTTCATGGACAACTGGCTGAAGGTGGCGAACCGCGTGCTGCACGACGAGGGATATTTTCCGCCCCTCGAGCCTGCGGGAGACCTGGGCGGGCAGGTGTTCATGAGTTCGCCCCAGGAAGGCAGCGAGAGCGTGCGGCTGATGTTCATGCTGTCGATTGCCTGCGCGGCAAAGCGGATCTGGATTGCCAATGCGTATTTTGTTCCCGACGATTTGTCACGGAAAACGCTGATCGAGGCCAAGCAACGAGGCGTGGACGTGAAGGTGATCGTGCCGGGCCCGAAAATCGACGCGCGGGTGACCCGGCGGGTGTCCCGGGCGCGATGGGGACCCATGCTCGAGGCCGGGATCGAGATCTACGAATATCAGCCCGTCCTGTTTCACTGCAAGTACGCGGTGTTCGACGACCGGTGGTCGTCCGTAGGCTCGACGAATTTTGATAATCGATCGTTCCGCTTGAACGACGAGGTGATCCTGAATGTGTACTCGGCGGAGTTCGCCGACGAGCAGGCACGCATGTTTCAGGATGACTTGGCCAATTCGCGCCGAATTACCTTGGAGGAATGGCGGAACCGGCCCTGGCGCGACAAGGTGAAGGACAACTTCTTCGCTATATTTCACAAGCAGTTTTGAAGGCGCAGAAGGCCCACCACCAAGATACAAAAGCCACCAAGAACCACGAAGAACTGCAAGAAAAGGCAACCACGAATAAGACGAATCACACGAATCGGATCCGGAGTTGCCTGGGGCGCAGCGGTTAACAATCGGCTCCCATGGCTCTCATTCCTCCCATGACTCCCATTCTTCCCATAAGATCTATAAGACCGATGGAGTTATGAGAGTCATGGGAAGTATGGGAGAAATGAAAAGCAAGTGTTAGCCACAGCGCCGCAGGAAACCCCCGATCCGATTCGTGTGATTCGTCTTATTCGTGGTTGCCTTGTTTTGCAGTTCTTCGTGGCTCTTCGTGTCTTCGCGGTGAAAGTCTTGAGCCTTATTCGCGGCCGGTCTTGCTGCGGCGGTTGGCGAGTTGTTCGGTGCGGCCTCGGGTGGCGAGCCGCATGAGAGTGCGCAGCGTCCGGGGGAAATGGCGGTTCAGGGCGACCATCACCTTGCCGTGACCCGTGATGACGGCCTGCGGCTTTCGGCGCCGCACGGCGCGCACAATGTCGCGCGCGGCTCGATCCGTGGGGACGATGAGCCAGGACGGAGCCGTCTCGATGCGTTCCTCGCGAAAGGCGCCGCTATTGTCCACGCGGCGGAACTCACTTTCGACAACCCCAGGCATGATGAGGGTCAGGCTGACCCCCGCATCCGCGAGTTCATAGTAGATAGACTCGGCCAGGCCCACAACCGCGAACTTGCTGGCGTTGTAGGCCGAAGTCGTGGGCGCCGCGACCCGGCCCAGCACGCTGGCGACCAGCCCCAGGCGGCCGTGGGACGCTTTCAGGTGGGGCAACGTCGCGTAAGCGGTATCGATGAGGCCGAAGAAATTGGTCTCAAACTGCCGGCGGTAATCGCCGGTGGTCAGGCGCTCGAAGGGGCCGTTGACACCAAAGCCCGCGTTCGCGATCGCGACGTCGATTCCACCGAAGGCTTCGACGGTGCGCGCGACGGCGGCGTCGATGCTCTCCCGATTCGTGACATCACATTCGACGGCCAGGGCTTCACCGCCCGCCTCTTCCACGCGGGCCTTGACGGCTTCAAGCTTATCGAGGCGGCGCGCGGCGAGCGCAACGCGCGCGCCTTCGCGTGCAAACGCGACGGCCACGCCCGCACCGATGCCCGCCGAGGCGCCCGTGATGAATACGGCCTTACCGCGGAAGTCATCTGACATAGTACCGCTCCTGAAGGAAGAAGCCGCGTGGGGCAGCCGCCCCACACGGCACCGGCGGATTCAGCGAATGCCGATCAACCGGTCAACGGAATACCGGTTGTCGCGCGACGCGAACCACAGCGTCCCCACAATAAGCGCGACGTACACGGTGTTGGGAAAAATAGCATCCCCGTTCTTCAGCACGAGCACACCCAGTTGGAGGCCCAGCATGAACAGCCCCGACGCCAGCAGCGAGGCCCGCGTCATCAGCCCGAGAAACAACAGCACGCCCAGCACCACCTCGGCGAAGGGGATGATGTACGCAAAGGGCAGCACCAGGAACATGGGCAGGTACGTGTCCTTGAAGCCCCCCGAAATCATCCGGATGGAACCGAAAACGCCACCCTCGCCCAGGAACTTGTTGAGCCCCGCGAAAAACAGCAGGAACGCAATCGCCCAGCGCAGCAGCAGCGCCGCCACCGCGTCCGTGGACATGCACTCGCATTTCACGTTGTCGTTCATCGAGCCGTTTCCTTCCGTGTGACCGAATCACCCGTCAACCGATTACACAGATAGAACCACCGCGCGCCGTCCCGGTATTTCGCAGGTTCATCCGGTATTTCCGGGAACGATTGTCTTTCTCGTGCTCGTGCTCGTAATCGTGCTCGTAATCGAATTGTGTTCTCGTTCATCCCCCTCAACCCCGCACGAGCGGTTCTCGTAACTCCCATTTCCAAATGGGAGCTTTTGGTTGGACGAAGAGAACAGCCGATTACGAGTACGATTACGATGACGAGTACGAAAAGAAGCGATTACGAGCACGAGCACGAGCACGAGCACGAAAGGGGGCGTTCCCAGATACCGGATGAACCATTTCGCAAGGCCTCGCCTTAGCTCTTCAGCCGGCGGATGAGCGCGTCCGTAAATTCCCGGGTGCCCGCCTTGCCGCCGATGTCGCGAGTGATCTCGTTGGGCTTGCCCGCCCCCAGGACGGCGTTGTAGGCGGCCTTGATGCGGTCCGCGGGTTCCGTAAGCCCGAGGTAGTTGAGCATCATGACACCGCTCATGATCAGCGCCAGCGGATTGGCGAGGTTCTGGCCCGCGATGTCCGGGGCGCTGCCGTGGACCGCCTCGAAGACCGCGCAGGTGTCGCCGATGTTCGACCCCGGCACAACGCCAAGGCCCCCCACGAGGCCCGCGCAGAGATCGCTGATGACGTCGCCGTAGAGATTCTCCAAAAGCAGAATATCGAACTGGGCCGGGTCCCGCACGAGCTGCATGCAACCGTTGTCGATGATAAGTTCGGTGTATTCGATCCCTTCGCCCTCTTCGGCGTGCACCTTTCGCGCGCACTCGAGGAAGAGGCCGTCCGACATCTTCATGATGTTGGCCTTGTGGAAGACCGTCACCTTCTTGCGCTCACGGGCATGGGCGTACCGGAAGGCGTAGCGCGCAATGCGCTCGCAGGCCGCCCGCGTGGCGATCTTCAGACTCTGGACGACGCCCGGCACGATCTCGTTCTCGATGCCCGAGTAGAGGCCCTCCGTGTTCTCGCGCACGACCACGATCTCGACGTCCTCGTAGCGGGTCTTAATGCCCGGCATGCTGCGCACCGGACGCACGGCCGCGTAAAGATCGAGGCGCTTCCGAAGCTGCACGTTGACGCTGCTGAACCCTTTTCCGATCGGCGTCGTGACGGGGCCCTTCAGGGCGATCTTGTGCTTTTCAATAGCCGCAACGGTGCCGCCGGGCAGCACCTCGCCATATGTCTCGACGGCGCCCGCGCCCGCAGGCAGTTCTATCCACGCGATGTCCGCGCCCGCCGCTTCGATGACGCGCTGCGCCGCTTCGGCTACTTCGGGACCTATTCCATCGCCGGGGATCAAACAAACGGTATGTGCCATGCCTTATTCCCTGGGAAGCCGCGAGGCAAGCCGGTGTGACACGACACTCCCGTGGCGGCGTCCGTGCAAAAAAACAAACCGAAACCCAAACCCTTCAAGGATGTCCGGTGACATCCGCGATACGGTAGCACCGGACGCCGGGCGGAAGCAATGAGGAAAAGTTTCGCCAACCGGCGTATGCGCCCAATGAAAAACGAAACGCGCCCGCGGAGTGCGGGCGCGTAAGGGAAACGTCGGGACCGGTTCTATTGCGGCTGGGCCACGTCCGCAGGGGCCTCCTCGGCGGGGGGCTCGGAGACCGCCGCCGCTTCCGCCGTCTCTTCTTCGGTCTGCACCGACATCGAAATATTGACGTTCTCGCCATTGGAAACGAGGGTGTACATGAGAATGCGGTTGTCTTTCTGGTATTCAAGCATGTGCATAGGCTGGTCGCCGGGCTGCTTGATGACCATGTCTTCCTTCCACCCCTGCGCGACAGCTTCCTTGGAGACGAATTCCGAGACCTTGTCAAGCGTGTCCTGGGCTTGCAGCGTCACCGTGACCGTTTGCTCGCCCGCATCCGAGGCCGCCATCGTAACCTTCGCGCCCGGATAGATGGGAACATCCTTTGGGAAGTCGGCGGGGATGGCCGCGTTGTCGCCGCTCACCATCTTCACCTGCCCGTCGTTCGAAGTCATCTCCATCGAATTGCCGTCGATCCGGGTGGTGCCGTCGGGCCCGGTGACCGTGGCCTTATCGCCCTCGACCACCGTCGTGCCGTCCGCGGTCTTGATCGTCATCTTGTCACCGCTCAGGTCGACGTCCACCTTCTGGCCGTTGGCCGCCGCCGCCGATTCGATGGCCTCTTCGGCCGCACGCTCGTCGGTCTTGCCGCAGCTCGTGGCAGCAACAATCATCGTTAACACGGACACAATCCACACGAGGCGATTCATGAAATAGCGCATACGATCCGTCTCTCCCCCTGTCATGGTTCGATGAACTCCAACGGTCTTGCCAGATGCCAACAGAATAGCACAAAAGGCCCCACCGCGCGTATAATCGAGCCAACACATTCCCACGCGCCGCCTGGAGGGATCACGTCATGGCCGCATTCGCGCTTAGGTGCCGCGGACTTGTCTTCACCGTTCCTGTGCTCTGTCTACTCTTCGCGGCGGGGTGCCCCGTCGCGCCGCCCACGCTGGACGATTACCTGCGCACGCAGTTGCGGCGGATGAACGTGCCCGGTATGGCGGCGTGTATCGTCAAAGATAACGAGGTGCTGTGGTCGGGTGGATACGGCTGGGCAAACATCGAAGACCAATCGCCCGCCACCCCGGATACCCTGTTCATGCTGGCCTCGGTGTCCAAGACGGTAACGGGCACGGCGCTCATGCAGTTGAAAGAGGCCGGCCAACTCAACTTGGACGACGACATCAACGACTACCTGCCCTTTCCCGTCCGCAACCCCAGCCATCCACAGGTCCCCATCACCTTTCGCACCTTGCTCGCGCACACGTCGAGCATCCGGGACGACTACACCACCTTGCTGCCCCTGTATACGCAAGGCGATTCCCCCATAACGCTGGCGGATTTCGTGCAAGGCTACCTCGCGCCCGGCGGACAGTGGTACCACGCCGGCCGCAATTTCCTGGACGAGCCGCCAGGCTCCAACTGGACCTACAGCAACGTCGGGATGACACTGGCCGGATACCTGGTCGAGGTTGTTTCCGGCATGCCGTTCGACGCCTACTGCGAAGCCCATATCTTCGCCCCGCTGGGCATGGACCGCGCCGCCTGGCATCTCGCCGGGCTCGATCCGGCGGACGTGGCAATGCCGTATCGCGGCGGACTGCTGGGGCGCTTCGTTCCCTATGGCCACTACGGCTATCCGGATTATCCCGACGGTCAGTTGCGCGCAAGCGTCAACGAATTCGCCGCAATTCTCGGCGCATTTGCCAACGGGGGCGAATGGAACGGCAACCCCATTTTGGCGCCGGAAACCGTGGCGGAAATGCTCTCGATCCCCTACCCATCCCTCACGGGCGACCAGGCACTGGTATGGCGTTACGTCGATTACGGCGGCCAACGCGCTCCGGCGCACGGCGGCGGAGACCGGGGCGTCACAACGGATGTCTTTTTCGTTCCAGACGAACATATTGCGGTGGCGGTGTTTACGAACGGCGAAGTGAGCGGCGCCGGCGCATGGCAGGCCTTTGGGGCCGTCGAGCGCCGCCTGTTGGCAAAAGCCCGCGGCGAATAACACAATTCCCAACTCGCCCATTCTGAGTCCGCCCCCTCCTGCTGTTTTGCTTAATGCGAACGTTTTCCCACGGCTCTTCCGGGGGGCGATAGTACAGCCTCCTCAGGGCTTGATTCGTAACCAATCCCGTGTTATAAAGATCGCAAGGACGCTTCGTATGGCGTCCAAATGTTTCGGCCTTCGAGAACGACAAATGCCGAGTTCCTGCCTGACGTTGGTAGTCCACCGCATGCTTGCCTTGGCCACTCGATTCCCGCGGGTCTGTGATGGCTTCCGAAAGGAAGCGAAAATCTCCAGGAGCGCGTCATGAACATCTATGTGGGCAACCTGTCCTACGGCACGAGTGAGAGTGATCTGCAGGCCGCCTTCGAGCAGTACGGCAGCGTCTCGTCCGCCCGCATCATCACGGACAAGTACACCGGAAAATCCAAGGGCTTCGGTTTCGTCGAAATGGCGAACAGCGCCGAAGCGCGGCAGGCGATCGAGCGCCTGAACGGCACCGAAATTGGCGGGCGTAACGTCAGCGTCAACGAAGCCCGTCCCAAAGAAGAGCGCAGCGACCGCGGCGGCGAGCGTCGTGGCGGCGGCGGCGGCTACGGCGGTGGCGGCGGTGGCTACGGCGGCGGCGGTGGCGGTGGCGGCCGTTCCCGCTGGTAGACCGACTTTTCCGGTCGCAGGCGCGATAGCGGTCGCGCCTGCGGCCTCTTCAACTCCCCTCATTCCCCATAAATATTCTCCCCGGGGCAATAGCCCTGCCTGAACGTGACGGTTGCCTCAGGGCTCCGGGGCGATGATCGTGCATCGCGGCTGTGTGCTCGCCCCTCTCCCAAACGGAGAGGGAGCCAGCCGTGGGAAAACTTGCCTGACTGGGTAAATACCCCCTCGCTACACTCTCCTGGAGTCTTGTTCCCTCTCCCTGGGGAGCTGGTTGTACTACACATCTCGACAGCGCGCCAAGGGCGGTTTTCAACCACGCAGTTGTGGCATGTGAATAGCTTCGGGTGTAGGCGCGCCCGTCTTCCCCCTCGGCCCGCGCCTGCACCCCCGGCTATTCACATGCAACCCCTTGCGGGGTTGAAGATCGGCTGCGGCGTGGGGATTGAGATGTGTAGTACAACCAGCCCTGGGGAGAGGGGCAGGGTGAGGGGAGCCCAAAGCCCCATGCCTTCTTCTCGTCCTTGCTGTCCTTGATGTCCTTGATGTCCTTGATGTCCTTGATGTCCTTGATGTCCTTGTGGCTTTGCCCACCCGCACCCCCAAACCATGAAGCCGGCCTGGGGGTGCCACCGTGTATCGAAGGGAGCGCGAGGGGATTGCCACACGGCAGACTCGCGTTCTCGCCAGCCTGTCGTCTAGCGGGCGAGTTGCGCTTTGGCGTACTGGTATTCCTGGGATTCGGGCGCGAAGAACTTCAACATGCGCTCATAAGTGTCGCGCACGCCTTCGCGATTGCCCTGGTGCTCGTAACATGCAACCAGCGCAATTAGCGTGTTGCGGTTGCCTTCCCATTCCGGGTAGTCGTGCAGCAAAAGCTGATACGCCTGGATGGCCTGGTCGTAGTCGTTCAGCTTGTAACGATACAGGTTCCCCATGGCGCTCAAATACAGGGGCGCATCCTTGTCGTCGGGCGCGGCTTCAAACTTTGCCTTGTGTTCCGCGATGGTCGCCTTGACCTGCTCCTGCGGCGAGGGGCGGTTCCGCGTTGCGTCGGCGGGAGGCTCGGCAGTCGCCGCTGCCTCCTTGTCTTCGGCGTAGGACGCCGCTTCCGCGCCGCCGGGCGCGGTCGCTTCCCTGAACTGCAAGAAGACGCCGGCCCCGAGCAGACCAGCCAGCAACACCGCCAAGTGCCAGTTCTCCTTCAGGACATCTTTCAACGCTCCGGTATTCATGCCGCGATTTCCCGCCACGAAACGCGCTGAATCATCAGGATGGGATAGGCCCCAATCATTCCCAGGGGCAGGTTGGTGGCCAGATCGGGCACCTGATAGATGTCCGGCACCTGTCCGCCCATATCGAAATAATTGGATACGAATGTTCCCATTATGAGGCTCTGTTTAGAGCAAATAATTCGGCCTTGCGCGTAAAACGCCCCCATCAGGGTCAATTGAGAGAGCGTGCCGATAGTCATGTCGCCCTCCACCATGATTCCGAAACAGTTGTTCACGGGGTAACTGAGCGCCGTCGTGCCGTTGGCGTTTTGCGCGTAGAGGTCCGTGTTGAGGATGGCATTGCCGCGTACCAACAGCGCGCCGCGGCCGGTGTAGTGAATAGTCTTGTCGTTCCCGCCGCCGCGGGTGATCTCAAGGTCGCCGTCGACCTCGATTTGTCCGTTGATCTGCATGACGTTGGTTGCGGCATTAAAAAAGATGTAATCGTCGGTGGCCTGCCGGTTCGCGGGGTTGGCGTCGGCCGGACGTGTGGCGTTGTAGTAGAAGTTCGCGTTCGCCTGTATGGTCAAATTGCCTGGATAGGGGGTGCCGGTGAGTTCCGAGTGAAAATAGTCCATATGGGTGTAATTCTGACCGGTGGCCGGGTTGGTGCGCAGCGCGCCCGTCCCCGGATCACGCCAGGCGTCGGCCAGCATCGGCATCGGCACGCGCGTGCCAAGGTCGTACAACTCGTCCCAGCCGTTGTCGCTGAATACGCTCGTGGGGTCGCCACGGTCGCCGTCGTTGATGGTGGCATTGCCGCCCCAGCCGTCCGTCACGTAGGTGCCGTCCATAGTCTCCTTGGTCGTGTTGCCCCGGATATCGGGCTCCCCGATTTCGGAGTTGCCGGAAAGTTCCACCAGCCCGTTGCGCACGCGAAGGTTGGCGTTCAGGGTCTCGATATCCTCGCCGTTGTAGATCGTCCGTGGCAAGGCGGGAACGCGAGCGCGAATGTCGGCCCCCAGGCCGGTGTAATTGTTGTGGATGAGGCTTGCACCGCTCAAGTCGAGGGCGGCGATGGCCTGGATACCTTCCAGCAGGTTGACGCCGAGCAGGTGTACCGAGCCGTGGATGCTGACGTTGCCGTTGATAAGGCCGCCCGCCTGCCCGTTGCCGGCGAAAATGGCATTGCGCCAGACATTGATGTCAACGCCGCGCACAATAACCTCCAGGCGGCGCTCGATAAACCGCACGTCCCCCTGGCTGTTCGGGGTGTCGTCGTAGCGCGCGATGCCGTAGATGCCCCGGTAACCGGTTTCCTCGGCGCCGTCCACGTTGCCGTCGCCGTTGTTGTCGATTCCGTCTGTTTCCCAGTTGTTGACGTACGCCATGTACCGCACGGCGCGCTTTCCGGGCAGCGTCAACGGCGCCACGCCGGGCGAGTCGAAGCGCGGCAGCGAATCGGGCGCGGCAAAGGTGCCCCATGCCGGCTGCGTCCAGGTGCCCAGACCGATGTGACCGTCCTGATTGTTATCGAGTTCGGCCATGGCCTGCGCGACGGCCGACTCGGCCCCTTCGAGGCAGTCCTTTACCTGGGTGTTCAGCGTAACTTGGTTGTTGGTGTTGACGACGCGCATCGAGAGCGCCGCCATGATCAGCACCGCCACGGCGATGAACAAGGTGGCCGCCACAAGGGCGACCCCCTCCTGACCGTTTCGAGACCTCTTGCATGCGACAACCATAGTTAATTCCTCGGTGTCACGATTTCGGTCAGGGTGGTGCCCACGAATTGCCGCTGCGCGCCGACGCGGCGCTGAGTCTGGATGGTCACCCGGATTCCCTGCCCGGCTCGCTCGAACCAAATGCCGCGATCCAGGCGGCGGTTGAAATTGGTGTCCTCCGTGGCACCCAAGGTATTGCTGGCATCCACGTCTTCGTTGGGCATAAGTCCGTTCGTGAGGACCCGGACGTTGGCGCCGTCAACGAGAACAAGCTGACCCACCGTCTCCCGATCGCCGTTGAGGTCGTCGGTATCGCGCCGGATCGTGCGCGCCGGCAGCAACTCCAACGCGCCACTGATGTCCACGGCCGAGCCGTTGCCGTCCACATCGCCCGCCACCCGATACGAAATGGAAGGTCCCGGGAAGGGGCCCGCCAGCGAGGCGGAAGCCGCCTGCCGCAGTTGGTTTACGATGAGTTCCAGGCCCTGCCGCGCCTCGTCCTGCGCGGTGATCTTGGCGTCCTGCCCCATGGCCGTCCGGTTGAGCGTTTGCGACAGCGCAAACAGCATCCCCATCACAATGCCAAGAATGGCCACCGAGACCATTACTTCGAGTAGCGTGAAGCCCTGATTTTTCATCGCGCCTACCATCGCATGAAGGTGGAGACGACCTCCCGATGAGGATGGCCGCTCTTCGTTTGCCAGCGCACGGTGACCCGGATTTCCGTGGGGTTCGGAATCGGTGTAACGCTCGAACTTGCCGCCATCGGTACCGTCACCAGATTGCCCGCCGTCCCAACGTACTGAACCGTGATGGTCTCGCCCCGAAGACCGCGAAACACCGGGGGGCGATAAAGTAACAGACCCACTTGGTCGGTGCCGCGCAGTTCTTCGAGCACGCTGGTCGCATGGGAGTTGGCCAAAGAACGCTCTCCCGCCGTCTCGCCCGTGGCGTCGATATTGGCCAGCGAACTCATTACGAGCACCAGCGCCGTCGCCATAATCCCCGACGCAATCAAAATCTCAAGCAAGGTCATCCCGGCGTTGGCCGGCAAACTGCGTCCGCGCAAAGACATGCGGACGGCCCTCGCCCGCGTTCCGGGCGAAGCCGCTCGAAAACCGCCTGCACTGCGCATGCAAGCATGGTCGCAAATGTGTCGATCCATGCCAATACTCCCTGCTGCTTTTATAGTTTCATTATCGGCCCTTACGGGTAGAACCTTAATTGGAAAGCAATCGCCGTACCATGACCCCAGAACGAGGCACGGCATTGATATTGAAAGGGTTATGGAAGGAGGGAGGACTGAAAAGGCGGGCAAAACGACGGTTTTCCGCCGCTTCTCTTCGTCAGAAAGGCAGTCGAACCCCGTGGGGGGGCGTCTGACCTACTCTACCCAAGGAAGGCTTTGCGCTATCCTGCCTCTCCGGAGGATTCGCTACTCCTGCTCCTCGTCTTCTCCCGTGACGGAGGTAAGGGCGGGCTCATCTTCGCGCGCCGGCTCCCTCGATGGCTCCGTGGAGCGGGGCTCGTGGAGTGCCCGTTCGAAGGATTCGGCATCCACCGTAAGGTGCGGAGTCAAAACAATCTTGCCGAACTGCTCTCCGGCCTCCATGCGGCCCATTGCGTGACGCACCCGTTCGAGCGGCTCGACCGAATCGAGGATCGGGTGAAGGCGGGCGGCATCGATAGTCTCCGTGAGCAGGCGGAAATCTTCGTGCGATCCCATGGTCGAGCCCATCACGGTAATCTGATTCCAGTACAGGGTGGAAAGGTTGGTTTCGGCCTGGGCGCCGGTGGTGACACCGCAATGGACGATACGGCCGCCGCGGCGGACGGCGTTGAAATTGACGGGCCAGGTCGCGGCGCCCACCGCGTCGATGATGACATCCACCCCGAGCCCCGCCGCAAGCAGGCGCACTTCCAAGGCCACATCTTCGCTCGTGGCGTAGTTGACCGCGTGGTCCGCGCCCAGTTCCTTGGCGCGGAGCAGCTTGTCGTTGGACGAAGACGTGACAATGACTTTGGCGCCGGCGATCTTGGCCAATTGCAGCGCCGCCAGAGCCACCCCGCCGCCGATGCCGTGAATGAGGACGGTCTCGCCGGGGCGCACCCGCGCGCGCGACATCAGCATGCGCCACGCGGTGACGTAGGCCAGCGGAAATGCGGCGGCCTCTTCCCAGGAAAGATGCTTGGGCTTGTGACGGACGTTGACGGCGGGCAGCACGATCCGCTCCGCGAACGTGCCCGGACAGCTCATGCCCACGATGCCGAAATTGATGCACTCGCTTTGCTCGCCCTTGAGGCAATACGCGCACTCGCCGCAGCTCAGCCCCGGATTGATGACCACCTCGTCGCCGGGCTCGAAATCGCTCACGCCGTGGCCCACGCCGATTACCACGCCCGCGCCGTCGGACCCAAGGATGTGGGGCAGGCTGAGTTCGAGGCCGGGACGCCCGCGGCGAACCCAAATGTCAAGGTGGTTCAGCGCCGCGGCCCGCAGCTCAATCAATACTTCGCCGTCCTCGGGACGCGGATCGGGCACGTCGGCCAGCACGACCTGGTCAAGGCCCCCGTTGTCGAATATTACGGCTGCTTTCACGGTGTGTACCTCCGAAGACGTGGGTGTGTGGCTCGGGCGTAGGCGTTTCGTTCTTCATCCGGAAGAGCTGGTGCAGTCAATCTACGACCTATTACGCCGGAATTCAAGCGAAATACATCCCGGAATCAAACAAGAAACACCTCGTTGACCCAACGGGGCAAGCACACCGAACACCAATCTTGTTCGGAAATCACGGGATGTCGAGTTTGTGATGGCACGCCCCCGCGCTCCATCGCGTCACGCGCTACTGTGCCGGCTGCGGAGCCGTCGGTGTCACCTCGGCCGGTACGGCACTCTGGTCCGGAGGCAGCACTGCGGGCAATGCGTCCCGCGTTTCGCCCGCCCCGGCGGCGGACTCGGCCGCGAGCCCATCGCCAAGCTCCACCGGCTTCGATTTGGGTTCCGCCGCATACCCGAACAAACCCGCAAGCACAAACGCGGCCAGTGCCGCCGCGCGGAAGTAGGCCGAAGAAAGATCGCGCCACCATTCAACCACCGTAATAGCCACGGTCGGCAGCAGCAACTGCACCCCGCCCTTAATGAACGCTATCACGCCCACAACATGCCCGAGCAGTGGGAGGGAAGTGCCGCCCGCCACCCGGTACAGCGCCGCGCCAACAATCATATAACCGATACCCGCAATGCGCGCCGAAGGACGGCTCAAAATAGCCCGGCCGGCCTCGCGCAGCGCGTTCGGCGAGAAAAGCGCCACAAGCCCCGCAAACGCATAAAGCGCGCAAAACGACCACATGAGCACCGGGCCCATCCCGGCCTTGATCGCGTTCGAGGGAAACAGCGCTATCGCCCCCATGACAGTAAACACCGTCCAGAAAAACCAGGCAACAGCGACAGCCATCACACCCTCCGATCTTCAGAACGCGCCCCACCAGCTTCAAAGCGCCGCAATTCTATCGTCCGAACTCCACAACAATCAAAAGAATTCCCATACACATGAATGCGGAGGAGCGAAGCACAGCAAGAACCTCTGGGTTCCCCTCACCCTGACCCAGAGAGGGAACAAGACTCCACCAGCGTGCAGCGCTTCGCCTATCCACCCAATCACGCCACCCGCTCCCCCAACGGGCTCCCTCTCCCCCTGGGAGAGGGGCGGGGTGAGGGCTCACACCACAACCTGCGAACCTTCCCACCATCTCCGTACACGCCCCAAACGGTTTCCCTCTCCCTGGGGAGAGGGCAGGGTGAGGGGAATTCGTCCTTGCAGTCCTTTTCCCACCCACACCCCCAAGCCATAAAGCCGGCTTTGGGGATGCCACAAAAACTCTCAGCCCGGTTCCGCCTCGTCGACAGGTTCCGCCAGCCCGGCCTCCGCCAGAAACGCCAGACCCCGCTCCGAAGACGCAACAAAATGAATCGCGTCGTTGATGGCGTCTTCCCACGCCTGCACCGGCCCCTCGGGACTTCGCTGTTCAACCGCGGCCGAAACCGTATACCGCACCCGCTCCGTAATCTCCGGCTCCGTCTCGTACCGCGCCAAATCCGCCGCCACCTCGTCCTTCCACGCCCACACCACGTCCGGCGGCGACGCCCCAATCCAGAGCACGCCAACGCCCTTCGCCCACGCGCGCCAATACCGCGACGCGAAATCCACCACTTCAATCCGCCCGTCCTCGTGCCGAGCCTCGATCCACACGTAATACTCGTGCGCCTCGATCTTCGCGAGGTCCGCTTCCAGCCCGAACGGCGTACCGCCCGCCACAACACCGATCGAGCCCGCCACGGGACGGAATTCGCGTTGCATGAGGTGTTGCAGCAGGAAGCAGCCGATCGTGTTGATCGGCGCCGCATGGATTACGGACGGCTCAAAGAGCTTCGACGCGGCGTAGTGTACCGCATCCCCAATAAGCTCTCGAAAAGAAGGCTCCGGAAACGTCACGCTATCTTACTCCGCCGGCGCGGGCCTGGCTTGCGTCTCGTCTTCCTCGTCTACGCCCTCTTCGGGCTCCAGCAGAATGGTCGGAATGTCTTCTTCGGCC
>JAVEWL010000692.1:0-3395 GCA_034004565.1 FCB group bacterium
TCGGCCGCGCGATTGAGATCGCGGACCAACCCATTCGTGTCCACCACAAGCACCATCAGAGGGATTGCGTCCAGGATTTCCCGGCAATGAGCCTCGGTGTTACCGCCCATGATGGCCTTCCACCATTCCGCTTGCGGGGCGCGAGCGGAACCGGTATTGCGATCCAGGCGCATAAGAAGCACGTGCTACTCTAAACACTACCCTGCGCCTTCATTCAGTTTAGACAATGCCCCGAGAGACTGCAAGACGCTATTTGATTTCCGCCGCCGGAATATTTACACTCACGCCCCCATGCGGAGAGATGGCCGAGCTGGCTGAAGGCGCACGCTTGGAAAGCGTGTTTACCCTCAAAAGGGGTAACGTGGGTTCGAATCCCACTCTCTCCGCCACTTCCTTTTCTAACCCCATTCGTCAATCAAGTCCATACGGTCCATCGCGTCTATTCCTTGACCGAGCCCTGGCCCGCGCCCAACACCTGCCGCGTGCCGCCGGGCAACACCACCGTCGCCTCGATCCCCTCGGGCACATCCGCCGTGAGCGTAAACGCGTCCCCGCGTTCCCAGCGCACCCTGAGGTCGCCCTTCGGCGTCGGCACCGTGCCTTCCGCCCACGTCAGCGGCCCCGCAAACGGCCGGATCTCCACCTTCGCGAACCCCGGCGCCGTGGGACGCACGCCCAGCACCTCGCTCATCAAGCGGTACGTCGGCGTCGACGACCACGCGTGGCAATCGCTGCGCGGCTCGTCCGGCGTCTCCCACCACGTCGTCGAATTCATGTCCAGCATCGTCTTCCAGCGCTTCATGTCGTCCAGAATCCGCTGCGGCTGACCGATCCCGCTCGCCGCTTCGTGCAGGTAATGCGCGAAATAGAACGTCGTGCCCCGCAACGCCGGATCGTCGAACAACCGCTTCGCAATCGCCTGCTTCTTCGCATCGTCCGCAATGCCGAACACGATCGCGAAGGCATTCACGTGCTGGCTGAACGTCTTCGTCTCGATGCCGTCCGTGTACAACCCCTCCGCCTCGTTCCACGCATGCTTGTTCAGCGCCTCGACCAACTCCGCCGCCCGCGCGCGGTACCGCTGCGCAATATCCGCCTCGCCCAGCGCATCGAAGATCCGCGCCCCCGCGTCCAGCGTCGCCTTGTAATGCATCGTGTCGATCGTGCAATCCTCGCGGCTCGCATCCGGCACCCCGCCGTGCTCATAGGTCCAGTCGCAGAAGTCCCAGTACGGAAGCCTGCCGACAAATCCCTTGTCGCTCCGGAAACCCTCGTAGAACCGTAATACGCTCTCCACCCCGCCCGCGCATTCGCGAAGCAGGCTCAAGTCGCCCGTATGCAGATAGTAGTCGTCCAGCATCTGCACCCAATACAGCGAATACCCCGGGATCACCTGCATCACGCTGTTCGGATACCGCGACTGCGTCAACCCTTCCGGCAACAGCGACGCGTGAATCTGCCGGATTGAATTGGCCGGCAGCAGCGTATCGCCCGACGCGTAATAGGTCACGAACAACTGGATCCGCGTGTCCCCGCCGTACTGCATGCGTTCGTAATACGGACAATCCTGGTAGGTGTCATAGGCGCACATCCGCTGCGTGTACCAGCCCACGCTCCAGATACGGTTGAGCATTTCGTCCGAGCAGCGAAACGCGCCCCGCTCCGGGAACGCATACCCCGTCCAGCGGTACGAAAACCCGTGAATCGTCAACGGCTGCGTCGCCCGCACCGCAATGCGCACAAAGCGGAACGTCCGGTGCAGCACCGGCTCATACGCCTGCCGTCCGTCTCGCGTCGTATACACATCGCTCGTGCCTTCAACGCGGCGCCCATCCAACCGGTCTCGCAAGCCCTTTGCCCGATCCAGCGACGGCGCTTCCGTGTACATAATCTCGATCGGCATGCCTGCCGCGCCTTCCACATCGAGCGTCGTGAACCCGTTCACCAGGCGCCCCGCATCGACCACCACGTAGTGAATCTTTCCATCGCCCGGTATCTGGAGTGGCCACGCCGGCGCGCCCTCCGCCGGCTGTACCTCCCACGAATACGGCGGCGCCGTTTCCTCGCCCGGCACCAGTCCACCCTGCACGGGTGTGCATATTTCGGCTTCGTGAATTTCCGGCGCGGCAATCTTGCGCGGATACAGCTTCCAAGGCGAATACGTGTCGCCGACCTCAAACCATCGCTCGGCCCGCTGAATATCCGTCGCGGCCGCCCACGATGAATCGTCAAACCCCGGCTGCTCGAACCCCGCCGCCATCAACCGCCCGTCGACTTCCTCGAACCAGTTGCCCGTCCCGCGACGCCGATTTTCCTTGCTCGCCGCGCGGTAGGCCCCACTCACGGCCACCTTCCAACTCTTATCCGTCTTCAGCGCCGGCGAATCGAAAATAAACGCCGGCCGAATGCTGATCTGAAACGCCGGCGCGTCCCACGACTTGTCGCCCCAGTACATCACCAGTGCCGCGACCACGTTCTCACCCTTAACGACCGCATCCGAAAGATCCAGTGTGTCGTACACCTGGTGTTGCGGATCGAACACCGCCGGCCCGCGCCCCATCGGCTTCCCATTTACCCAAAGCAGATACCGGCTGTCCGCCGAAACCCGCACCCGCGAAAACGCCGACACATCGTCCACGTTGAAGGTCTTGCGCACGTAGAAAGCTTGCCCCACCGCATCCGAATGCAATTCGGGCCCCGGCCCAATCCACCGCGCCTCAAACGCCTCATCCGGCGCCCCCAGCACCACCCGCCGAGGCGTATCCGACCACTCGTCCGCAACAGCAAGGCCGCAGCAGCACATCAAGGCCATTATCAACGTATATCGCAAGATACCCATGTCGCCTCCCAATCCCATTTCGTGCTCGTGGCTCCCCTTTCCAAGGGGAGTTCTTCAGTGCGCTCCAAGAACTCCCCTTGGAAAGGGGAGCCACGAAGAAGTGTTCAAACAGTTCCCGCAGCCCGAATCCCCGTTCCCACCACGCCCGTCAAGGCATCGCCTAACTCCGCGCGCATCTTCTCCGCCAACCCTCGCAGCCGTTCCGCCACATCCGGATGGTCCCGCAACAAATCCCGCTGCTCCCCGACATCCGTCTCCAGGTTAAACAGCGCCTCCGGAAACGGCGCATCCGGCTGCTCGAATTTCCGGTAAATATCCTCCTGCTTCAACGGACCCGCCAGCCGCAGTTTCCACTTCCCGCTGCGCACCGCCTGCAATCGATCCTGCGCGTAGTAATAAAAGACATCATAGGGACTCACCGCCCCCGCCGCGCCCGTCATCAGCGGAAGAATGTCATGCCCGTCAATCACCCGATCCGTCGGCGCCGACCCGCCCGCCAATTGCGCAAACGTCGGCAGGATATCCATCGTCGTCGCAAACTCTCCGCACACGCTTC
>JAVEWL010000693.1:0-3383 GCA_034004565.1 FCB group bacterium
AACTTCGGCTCGTTGCCAATGCCGTGCAACGGTACAGCACAACACGCAAGACCGAACTGGCACAGCACCTGCGTTACAATGATCGGTTCACGTTCGCCCGCCGTATCGGCAAGATTGTCGATAGGTATCCGGACATTGCGACTGCATACCCAGAGATCAAGGCTCTTTTCGGAAAGGCACGTGACGATTAGGTCACAAGAACAACCAGGTTGCGTGACCATTTGGCCACGCCGTGCGCCCGCAAGCTTGATGCCTTGGTCCTAACTGTTATGGAATGTGTGAATGACCGCTCAGCAACGCTTACTTCTGGTCGACGACATCCCGGACTACCTTGATGTGCTAGCGCTTTACCTGCCTAGCTCGGTCAAAACCCGAGAGGCAGCCTCGGCTCTGGAAGCCCGAACCGCTCTCGACACGGAGCGTTTCGACGCGGCGGTGATCGACATTAAGCTTGACGAGAACGATCCCGACAACACCGAGGGACTGGAACTGCTTCGCTGGATCAAGGAGCGGCATCCGGGCTTGCCCGTTGTCATGATCAGCGCCTACCGGCAGTTCGAGTTCGAAACAGAGTCGCTTGCCTCGGGGGCGGAGTACTTCGTCCGCAAACCCATCAATCCGGATGAGATCGTCGAAGTCATCGGCAAGGTTCTTGAGCGAGGGGCTGCACACGGCAAAGGGGGGACCGCGTGCAACTGCTGATACAGCTTTTGGCGAACGGAGCAGTGAACGGCGCGCTGTTCGCCCTGATCGCTGTCGGGTTCGGGCTGGTATACCGGACGACGCGAGTATTCCACATCGCCTATGGCGCTCTCTACGTGCTACCCGCGTACGTCCTTTTCGCGTCGCACAGGTTGGTCGGACTCCCCCTGGCGATTTCCATTCTCCTGGCCCTCGGGACCGGGGTGCTGGCCGGGGTGTTGCTGGAATACATGGTGTACTGGCCGTTCTTCCGGCGCGGAGCGGCGCACGGTCCGGTCCTGATTGCATCTCTGGGTGTCTACATCGTCATCGAGAACCTTGTTGCGCTGGTCTTTGGCAACGATGTCAAGATGCTGACGACAGGCATCGAGACTTCGTTTCTGGTAGGACCGGTTCGGTTGACCCGCATCCAGGTGGTTTCGTTCCTGCTGTCCTGCGCTGCCCTTGTTGCCGGTTGGCTCCTGACCCGTCGCTCGAAGCTCTTCAAAGCCGCTTGGGCCATGGGGGACGAGCCGGAACTAATCGCTGTGCTCGGGTTGCCGCTGCGGCGGTTGCGGATGCTGGTACTCGGCGGAAGTTCGCTGATGGTGGCGATAGCCGCCTGCCTGTTCACGGTCGACATCGGCATCGATCCGCACGTGGGAATGCACTACCTGCTGATCGGGGCCGTGGCAGTGTTCTTCGGCGGACTGGACCGTTGCGCGGGATGGATTGCCGGAGGATTCACGTTGGCCGTGTTGCAGAGTTTCACCGTCTGGAAGCTGCCGGCGCGCTGGACCGAGTTGACCACGTTCGCGTTGCTGGTCCTGATTCTTCTCCTGAGGCCGCAGGGCCTGTTTGGCCGTCGGCGCCGAATCGAGGAGGAAACGGTGGCGGCGGGAGGCAACGCAGGAGGCCTTGCGACGAGCCGCTGGATGACAAGGCTATTGGCGCGACTGAGCGCCGCTCTGCGTGTGCCACTATGGGGCGGGCGGGCTTTGGTTGTACTGCAGGCCGCCGGCCTGATGTTCCTGACGGGGGGGCTGGCGTTCATGCTGCTCAAATACCAACGGTATTCAGCGCATCTGCTGGTGATGATCGGCATCTATCTGATGCTCGCCTATTCGCTGAACTTGCTCGTCGGATATGGCGGATTGCTTACGTTGGCCCATGCCGCATTCTATGGCGTTGGCGCCTACGTGTTCACGCTGCTGACCGTCAACGCGGGGATGCCGTTCCTCCCCGCGATGGGGTGCGCGATTTTGGGCGGGGCACTGAGCGGTCTTCTAATGGGACTGCCGGCCCTGCGATTCAGGGGCGATGCGTTTGTCGTCACCACCCTCGGGTTCCAGATGATCGTGTTCGTCATCCTCTACAACTGGGTGCCGGTGACGCGGGGGGCGTACGGCATTTCCGGAATCCCGCGCCCGCTGCTGTTCGGCTGGAGGATCGACTCCCTACCCGAATACCTCGCACTGGTGGCCGTTCTCGCGGGATTGGTGGGAGGCGTGCTTTTCGCGCTGTACAGATCACCGTACGGGGTCACGCTCAAGGCGCTTCGGGACGACGAACGGGCTGCCGAAGCCGTCGGCATCTCCCCGTACCGGCAGTTCCTTTGGGCCATGGCGATCGCCGGTGGGCTCGCGGCGATTCCCGGCGTCTGTTTCGCGTCGTACATGACGTACATCGATCCGACCAGTTTCACCCTGCGCGAGAGCATCTTCCAGGCATCGATTTTGCTGGTGGGGGGATCTGGCAATCGTCGTGGACCGGGGGTTGGCGTCGTGCTGATGGTGCTCCTGCCGGAAGCGCTGCGGTTTGTGGGGCTACCGGACGCCATGGCCGCCAACCTGCGGGAGATGATCTACGGCACCATGCTCGTCGCGTTGATGTACTGGCGACCTCAAGGCATTTGCGGGGCCTATCATGTGCGGTGAGATGAAGAACCAGTTCGAGACCATTGACAGCCGCCTGACCCTGAATGGCGTCAGCAAACGTTTCGGAGACGTCTGGGCCGTGCGGGACGTGAAGGCGGTCATTCTGCCGGGAAAGATCACCGCGTTCATCGGTCCGAACGGTGCCGGGAAGACGACGCAGTTCCACATTATCACGGGCGGGTTGCGCCCGGATGTCGGATCCGTGTCCCTGAACGGCACAGACATTACCGCGGCGGCACCGTGGCAGATCGCGCGTCTGGGCGTCGGGAAGCTGTTTCAAGATGCCCGGGTGTTCGGCAGCATGTCCGTACTGGAGAATGTGGCAGTGGCGTTGCTGACGCAGAAGGAAGCTAGTCCTCTGTGGGCCTTTTCGCATCTGTGCGGGTTCGCGCGCATCGAGCGGGAGTACCGTGACCGGGCCATGACAAGCCTCGGCATTGTCGGCCTGGCCGACGAAGCCGAACGCAGGGCTAAAGATCTGTCTTTCGGCCAGCAGAAGCTCCTATCGATCGCACGGTTGCTCGCCAGGGGATCTCGTTTTTTGCTCTTGGACGAACCGACGGCAGCGCTCTCCCCACAAATGGTGGACGCCGTGGTTTCGCTGATTCGGAAGCTGGTGCAGGACGAGGGTGTGACCGTGGCCTTGATCGAACACAACATGCGAGTCGTCGCGGAACTGGCATCCTGGATCTACTTCATGCATGAAGGTCGGATCGCCTTCACCGGACGTGCCGACCATGTACTGGGCAACCAAGAGGTCCGACA
>JAVEWL010000694.1:0-3375 GCA_034004565.1 FCB group bacterium
GCTTGGGCTGGATTTCGGAGATATCAACTTACCCCTGTTCCGGGTCGAATCGCGCGAGTTCTACGACCTGGATGGATTGTGGGCCGACGCACCCGTGGTCCCGCTTGACCTGGATTGACCCTTTGGGCTGAAGAAAGAAGTAGTGTGGGGCAGCCGCCCTCGGCTGCCTGGGCAATGGCAAAGACCTGCGAATGGCAGCCGAGGGCGGCTGCCCCACACGTATACTTGAGTTGGCTGAAGTTCTTCAGGAGGATGCTCGCCGCGGCGCGGGCGCAAAAAATCGAAGATGAGCAGTCCCGACCGAGGCAAGATATATCGCTTCCGCATCGATCAGCTCTTGGGCAAAGGCGGCAGCGGCACCGTCTATCGGGCCATTGACACCGCCAACGGCCAGGTGGTGGCGGTAAAGCTTTTCCACGCCAACTTCTTCCGCAACCGTATGCACGAGCGCGATTTCGCCCGCAGCGTGGTCCAGTTCAAGAAGTTCGTCCATCCCAATGTTGTGCGGATTCTCGAGCATATCTCCGGCGACGAAGGCGAATGCCTGGTCGAAGAGTATGTCGACGGTCCCGACCTCAAGTGGTACATCGAAAACCGGCCCTGGAACCTGCAGGAACGCCTCGTTGTCGCGGCGCAGATCTGCAACGGCCTGCAATACATCCACGAGCAGGGCTTCACGCACCACGACATGAAGCCGGCCAACATCCTGTTCACGCGCAAAGGCGTCGTTAAAATTACCGATTACTCGCTCGCGCGCCAGAACATCCTCAGCTTTCTCAGTGGCGGGATTTCGGAACAGGTCACGCCGATGTACATTTCCCCGGAACTGATCCAGAAGGAAAAGGCAACCCCCCGGAGCGATATCTACTCTCTCGGCATCACCTTCTACCTGTTCTTCACGGGGCGTCTGCCTTTCGAGGTCGACAGCCTGCAGAAGCTCTACATCTGTCACCTGAAGGTGGTTCCGATCCACCCCACCGTGGCCAACCCCCAGTGCCCCCAGATCCTCGGCGACATCATCATGCGCATGATCGAGAAGAAGCCCGAAAACCGCTTCCCCGACGCCGACATGCTCCGCATCACCCTTTCCGAAGTCGGCCGCAGCAGAATCTGATCCGGCCAGGCAATGTGTGCGGATGGGTCATATGGGTCATATGGGTCTCGTGGATACCCATCTGGCCCATAAGACTCATAGGACCCATAAGACCCATTGCCCCAAGAAAGCAACGGCGCGGACTTCGCGAACAACCCGGACCACCGGTCCAGCCTGTCCACCACGTCCACGCCGTACAGCCTACCCCATGCGCAAATGGCGCAGTATCTTCTGACTATTCTTCCGCTTGGGCGGAACCGTTTTCCGCGGCCATCGGCACCGCTTCGAGCGTCTCCACTTCCTCGCTGGTCAGCACGCGATCCACGTCGAGCAGCATCACGACCTTCTGCCCCACCTTGGCCATGCCCAGCAGGAACTGCGTATCGACGTTCGCCCCGAACGAAGGCGCCGCCTCAATTTGCTCTTCCTTGACGCTCAGCACCTCGGAGACCTCGTCCACCAGCAGCCCCATCGTCATCGGACGATCGCGCAGCATGACGCGCGCCACCACGATGCAGGTCCGCTCGGTGTCTTCGTGCTCTTCCAGGCTGAACTTGCGGCGAAGATCCATCACCGGAATGATGCGGCCACGAAGGTTGATCACGCCGCGCACGAACTCCGGCGCCCGGGGCACGCGCGTTACGGGCATCAGACCGATGATTTCCTGAACCTTCAGGATCTCAATCCCGTAGAATTCCATTCCCAACTGGAAGGTGAGGTATTTCCCCGCCTGTGCTACCGCCATCGACATACCGGTCAATCGAGCCACGATAAGTTCTCCTCTATCCTTGCGAACCCCTCGGAGAGCCGCCCCGCGAGGCAGTTACTTAATTGCATACCCTATTTATCGGACCGAATTTACAAATCTTCACTGTTACACCGCACTCAATTCTAGAAATCATCGAGATTCGTGGCGTCCTCGAACGGAATAACCTCCTCTGGCTTCCGCGAGACTTCCGCATGCGCCTTGGCCGGTTTGGGCGTCGCCTTGCGCGCCTGATGGCCGTTCGCCGGGCGCGTGGCATGGACTCGACGGTCCTGAGCTTCATGCCGGTAAGGCGTATGCCTGGGTGTCTCCGCCTTCGGCGCCTCGAACCCGGCCTCGTCCTCAATGGCTTTCGCCCCTTCAATCAGCCCCACCAGTACCCCCACCATCCGGTTCATCTGGACCGCCTCGGCGGACAATTCTTCCGCCGCGGAAGCCGCTTCTTCGGAACTGGCGGCGTTGGCCTGGGTTACAGAGTCCATCTGAGATACGGCCCGGTTCACCTGCTCGATGCCGTCGGCCTGTTCTTTGCTCGCGACGGCAACCTCCTGGACCAGCGCCGCGACCTTGCCTCCGCTTTCCTGTATTTGTTCCAGAATTCTGGCCACTTCAGCAGCAACCTGAACACCCTCGTTGGCGTTGAGCTGGGCCTCGTCCGTGAACTGGGCCGTGTTCTTGGCCGCCTCCGCGGACCGCTGGGCCAGGTTGCGCACCTCTTCGGCGACCACCGCGAATCCCTTGCCTGCCTCACCCGCGCGCGCCGCCTCCACGGCCGCGTTCAGGGCCAGGAGGTTGGTCTGGAAGGCAATTTCGTCAATGGTTTTCAGAATGCGCGCCGTCTGATCCGACGACTGCTTGATCTTCTGTATCGCGCCGGCCATGCGCGACATTACGTCGTTGCCCTGCCTGGCGGCGCTCTGCGCCACCTCGGCCATGGAGTTGGCCTGCTGCGCGCTCTCGGCATTCTGGACGGTCATGCTCGATATTTCCTCGAGCGACGCGGAGGTCTCCTCGAGCGCCGAGGCCTGCTCGCTGGCGCCTTCGGCCATGTGCTGGCTCGACTCCGCCACCTGACCCGCCGCCGAAGTGACCTGCGACGCCCCCAGCCGCAACCCTTCGATGACGCCGCGAATGGAGCGCGTGATGCCGCGCGTCAGGAAGAACGCCAACAGTACCGCCACCAGGGTGCCACCCAACGCAAGGCCGACGGCGATCCGCTCCGCCATCGCGGAAATCTGCCTGGCCTCGCCTGCAAGTTCCTCCTTGAACTTGTCCAGATTCTCGGTGACGCCGGTCGCGGTCGCGATGGTGTTGGCCCGGGCGGCGTCTTCCGCAAGCACCGCCTCATGGTATTGGTTACCGGCGGCCTCGTATCGCTCCAGGTATGCGTTCAACTGGACCGCTATCGCTTCCAGCTCGGGTTTCTGCCTGGCCGTTTCCGTGAACTTGCCCATCCCGTCTTTCCAGACCGCCAACTGCTCCAGGAACGACTTCCACTCCGGTTCTCCCCTTCTCA
>JAVEWL010000695.1:0-3369 GCA_034004565.1 FCB group bacterium
GATGCGGTGAAGGGGTTTGTGGGGTTCCTGTCGGTCCTTGAGCAAAACCTCGAGGGATTGGCGTGGATTGCTCGGCGGCACGCAGTTCGAGCGGACGGTGGATCCGGAGACGGAAGTTGTGGAGGGTGAAGACACTGAGGGTGGCGATGAACTGGCGACATTCCGCCTGTAGAGTTGGAGAGGTTGTTTTCCTCCCTCTCCCTCTGGGAGAGGGGCGGGGTGAGGGCTTCCGCAAGATGGGAGTTATGGGAGCCATGGGAAGGATGGGAGTAATGAACTGCCCCTCTTCGTTTTCGTCCATACAGTCCATAGAGTCCATACGGTCCATCGCATTGCCCCACACCCCCAAGCCATGAAGCCGGCTTGGAGGTGCCACGGGAGAACTTGAAATGAGGGCGCAGTTTTGCGTTAGCCCTCACCCCGACCCTCTCCCAGAGGGAGAGGGAGAAAGAGGGGATCGGTTTGTATGAGTGAGTCCAGCGCTTTCGATCGGCTGCATCCGTTGCTGCGGGAGCAGCTTTATGGGATGCGGTGGACGCAACTGCGGACGATTCAGGTTGAGGCGATTCACGCGATTCTGGGTGGGACGGGGCATCTGATTGTTTCGGCGAATACGGCGGGGGGGAAGACTGAGGCGGCGTTCCTTCCTGTTTTGTCGCGTGTATTGGAGGAACCCAGGGCGGGGCTGCGGGCGGTTTATGTGGGGCCGTTGAAGGCGCTGATTAATGACCAGTTTCGGCGTCTCGAAGACCTTTGTGCTTCGGCGGAGATTCCCGTGCACAAGTGGCATGGCGACGTGGGACGGGATAAGAAGAAATTGCTCCAGGATCCTTCGGGGGTGCTGCTCATCACGCCGGAGTCCATTGAGTCGCTGTTCATCAATCATCCTTACCGGCTGGACACGCTGTTTTCGGCGTTGTCGTTTATTGTCATCGACGAGTTGCATGCGTTCATTGGGAGCGAGCGCGGGGCGCATCTCAAGAGCCTGTTGGCGCGGGTGAGTCAGAAGGCAAAGGAGCCGCCGAGGCTGGTGGGACTGTCGGCGACGCTGGGCGATGTGGCGCTTGCGGCACGGTGGCTGTGTCCGAGGGAAACCGAGCAGGTACGCATCGTCAGCGACAGTGCGGATAAGGTAATCAAGTACATCGTCAAGGGGTATTTGCGCGCGGGGCACAATGATTCTCCCGAAGACACTGCCGAAGCGCCGTCGGAGACTGAGGCGGACTGCGCGCTGGCCGATGACCTCATACGGGTGTTCTCGGGCAAGACGGCGCTCATTTTCGCGAACAACAAGACCCGCCTGGAGTTCTACGCCGACCTGGTGGCGCGCACCTGCCAACGACTGAACCGGCCGGACGGGTTTCGCATCCACCATGGCTCGCTTTCGAAAGCGGAGCGCGAAGACACCGAGGAGGCTTTACGGTCGAGCGTGCCCACGGCGACCTTTTGCTCGGCGACGCTGGAGCTGGGCATCGACGTGGGCAACGTGGCGGCGGTGGGGCACATCGGCGCGCCGTGGTCGGTGAATTCGCTGGCGCAACGTCTGGGGCGAAGCGGACGGCGCGACGGGGAAGCTTCGGTGATGTACGTGCACATTCAGGAGGACGAGCCAACGTCGAGAACCGTCCTGGTGGAGCGCCTTTTTCCAGATTTGTTGCAGGCGGTGGCAATGACGGAGTTGCTCCTTGAGAAATGGTGCGAGCCGCCGGATTGGGATCGGCTGCATCTCTCGACCCTGGTGCAGCAGATCCTGAGCGTGGTTGCCGAAACCGGCGGGGCGCGTGCGCAGACACTCTTCGAACGGCTTGTGGAGCGGGGCGCGTTCATGGATGTGCCGAGGGACGTGTTCCTTCGGGTGTTGCGCGACCTCGGGGCGGCCGACCTGCTCGAACAGACGCCGGAGGGCGACCTCATCCTGGGCCTGGAGGGGGAGCGGACCGTTCGCAGCGTGGATTTCTATTCGGCCTTCACCACGCCGGAGGAGTACAAGGTCGTCTGCGCGGGACACAACATCGGCACGGTCACCATGGATCCGGGCATGGGCGCGGACGGGTTCCTCATCCTGGCGGGACGGCGCTGGCGCATCGTGGAGGTGGACAACGACCGTCAGGAGATCCTCGTCGAGCCGGCGAAGGGCGGACGTTTGCCGTACTTCAGCGGCGCGGGCGGCCGCGACCTTCACCCCCGCGTCCGCGAGAAGATGCGCGAGGTGCTCGGCTCCGAACTGCTGCCCGCCTACCTCAATCCGAAGGCCAAAGAAATGCTCCAGGCATCCCGCGCCGTCGCGAGGGAGCTGGGGCTGCCCGCGCAGGTCTTTGTGCGCGACGGCGTCGATACGTGGTGGTTCACCTGGACCGGTTCGCGCATCAACCGCACCCTGGCCGCGCTCGGCAAGCACTTCGCAAAGCTGGACGTGCGCGACGAAGGCATCGCGCTTGTGTTCGAGAAGGCCACCGAAGCCGATATCCGCCGCGCCTACCTCGAGTTCGCCGAGCATTGCCCCTCCGCCGAAGATATCGCCGCCCGTATCCCCGTGCGCGTCACCGAGAAGTACGACGCCTTTCTTTCCGATGATCTGCAATGCCTGCTATACGCGCGCAACTGCCTCGACACGTCTGGTGCCGTGTCAACGATCGCTGCTGCGCTGAGGAGTTGACAAATCTCTCCATGGTGAATCCGTCCTGAAACCTCAGGTTCCATGGAAGTGCCCTGTATGGCCGTGACGGCCATACAGGGCTTTCCGATAAATCAGGAAGCGTGCAATGCGCTGCTTCGGCTGACTCCCTCGTAGTGCAGCCTGCAACGGCACGAAATGTGAGCCGGTGGATACTGTTGACCGCTCGCAAAGGATTCTCCGACAGGAATAGCCCCTTGCGCTTCATTGGCCCTGCATACGCCACAGACTCGCCCATCGTTAACGGTAAACCATTGCTTGGTGGTCGCACCGAGGGATACGTTCGCCTCGTAGTAGCCGTGTTCCCGTGTAAGGATCGCTTCGTCAGCGGCCGCGTCGCTTGCGAGTTCAATCCACCCCTTGAGATAGTCCCGTATGAGATTCGCAATCTCGGCGGGAGGTGTTCCGTTTCGTAGCGCCGAAGAAATGAGTCGCAGGATCCCCTCTATGATGCGCCCGTCGCAACGATCCAGGAAGGCTTTGGCTTCTTGTTTCGCCCACCGCGCCACTCGCGCCAACACAGCGGATCCCGGCTCCAATGTCAGTCCAAACTTCTTCGCGTACTCGGCAACGACACGGGCGAGCGCGGCGACGGCCGCAGCTTTGAAAAGCGCGGACAGAGTCGCTTCAATTCCGTCTCGCCCGTTTTGAAGCCAGCCCGCTAAAATGTCGTTCAGCCTGTCCGAGTGCGAAGT
>JAVEWL010000696.1:0-3364 GCA_034004565.1 FCB group bacterium
CCGGAGGTCCGCGCGGGGAACGCAGACGCCATAGCCCGGCTGCGTGCGGCCCGTATTCACGAGATTCGACGAAATGAGCCATTTGCCGTCCGGAGAGGCGTGATAGACCGTGCCCTCCATCCGCTCGCGCGTGCCGCGAAGGAAATCGGCCTTCCAGGAAAAGGGCCGCCAGTTCGCCGTGTCGACATCGTTGAAGAAAAGCGCGTGATCGTCAACACCCCAATTGAGGTTGGCCCCCAACTGGGCCTCCCATCCCGCCGTCTCCGCAACCGACGTCTCGACACCGGTTTCCAGATCGATGACGACCACCTCTCCTCGATCCCCCGGCTCCGGACCCCGGTTCTCGAAAGGGAACCGAAACAGCGCCACATAGCGTCCCGACGGGCTCACCGGGGACGTGTCGAAAAACCGGTGGATGCAGCCGCCGCGGTTGGGCGTCAGACACCAGATGGGCACCTTGGGACTGTATTCCGTGTATCGCGGAAAGACGGCGTCGAGTGTTTTCATGTTGAGGGGGTTGCCTTCCAATGCAGTTCTTCTCTTGAAATCACGGCAGGAAGTTTATCCGCCCTCCTCGATTTATTCAAGGCTGTTCGCGGTATCCCGGCGAACGGTATCCAAGGCCCGCAACGCCTTCAGGCACGAAATCGCCGGCGGGAGGGGTGCCCTCGCGGACCTTTTCCCAAGTTTGGTCGTTTTTCTTTTTCGGCTTGGGCCAAAGGAACATGTCGCGGTTCCCGGCGCACCTCGATGCGGGGCGGACCCACACATCCTCGATGGCGATTGGGAACGCGTGATTGTCGGGGACCCAGAGAAGATAGGCCGACTCGTCGGTGCCGAGGATATTGATCCGCCGGAAATCCCATCGGGTGGGAAGATGCCCGCCCTTGTCGACTTGAAAATGCTGGTTGGGAAGCATGAAGAACCCCTGATACGTCGTGTGCGCGGTCAGACCGTCGACCCGGAGTTCGGAAGGCCCTGCCCAAGTCTGAATGACGTCGGCATGGTGGCCGGCGTACGACCCCACGAGCTTTTCGACCCGGATGTTCTGGAGCTGCACGATGCAGCCCGGCGCACGCTCGTCGAGGTTGACGCCCTCCTTGAGCCCCGCACCGGAAATGAGCACGCCTTCGACATGGATCGTCCCGCTCTGCCCCTTCAGGTAGAGCGCCCGGCGCGAACGCTTCGGCTGCGCATCATCGGCGAACGACGGATCCTCGTCGGGCGACGGAATATGGATTTCGCCGCCGATGATCACGACGTTGCGTCCGCCGTAGATGTTCAGTTCCCCGATCCAAGGCTTGTCCTCCGGCAACTTGACGAGGAAGTCCTTGTTTTTGTCCAGCTTGAGCGAACGGTGGTTCGCTCCGAGCTGGATGGTCTCGGGATTCGTCAGCTTGGGCGGAGCCCAGCTTAACGGCTTGGTCTCGGCCCAAGCGGGCAATGCGAGGGCGAGCAACATTTCTGCAAGACAAGAACTCATTCCCGATACTCCTCGCGGTGTGGTGCCCGATGTTGTTCGCGTCCGGGTGAATTCATGTGGACATCAACTTGCGCCACTGAAGTTGACGGACAATTCTTTCCGACGTCCTAAACTTTTACACGTGTTAAAGTTTGTGTCAAGGATTGATTTACTTGAGAGTGGCGACGGGCGTGTGTCAGGATCGTGACATGGTTTCGGAAAAGGGACTCATGCGAGCACCCCCAAGGTGAACATTCCCGTTTTCCTGATTTCAAATTCAACCCTTCCTTTGAAGCGTCAGGGCGCACACGGCGTGTGGTTTTATATCAGGAAATCAAGAAATCATGAAGGGACGGCGGTCTCGTGGAATAGGGTTGTCGATTGTAGGCGAAGCGCTACAACACAAACCCCGCCGACATGCGCTGCACAAGCATATTCCGATTTTCCCTGTCACTTTTCTGACACACACCGTGGCGACAGGGTGTGATTTCACTTCGTTGCATCACACCAGGAATTCAGGAGTCAGGAGTGATCCGCAACCCCAGAAACTGACCGGGTACCCGTGACAAGTCGTTCTCCCTTGTCGATGAAGCCGGGAAAATCGTATATTACGGGGACACGGCGACCCTCGCCCGCGAGGGATTTCGCGTCACGCTCGGCAAATGGCAGCGTGCGATCTACAAAGTCAATCACCTTGCTTCAGCCCCTCTATGGCCTCGAACACCATTCCGCACCTGCATTACAGCGGCGCTCTGTCCACCCCAATTCCGGACGGCATCGCATGCAAAACCCAATTTGCCATACGCCCCGCGCCGCACAGTGGCCGAGGGCGGCTCGACCTCGGCTCCTCCGTAGGCGAGGCGCGACCCCGGGCCGGGCGTTGCTGTATGATCGCCGTTAGCCGCACGAAACCGTTACGACCATTCCCGTAGGCACACTTCCGTCCTGTTATGAATGAAACCAAAAACGCTCGCTTGACCTACTGCAATCCTCTCGTTCTTCCGGATTATCCGCGAGGCCGCTCGTCGATTGACAAGACACCAGACACATTCGGCTATCTTCAAGATCCGCCGCGCGACTTCCGCGAGACTGCCGACCCTTCCGTGCTTTACCACGACGGACGGTGGTACTTGTATCCCTCCTGCGGCATGGCCTACGTCAGCGACGACTTTGTCACCTGGCGTCACGTGCGGATGGATCCCTACGACTGCGGCTACGCCCCGACCGTGGTGGCGCACCGGGGCCGCTTCCTGCTGACGGCGTGCAAGGCGCCGATCATGCAGTCCGACAATCCTCTGGGGCCTTTCGTGCCAATCGGGCCGTTGCGGCGCCCCAACGGCGAACCTGTGGAGAACTTCAACGATCCGATGCTGTTCTCGGATGACGACGGGCGACTCTACGCTTACTGGGGACTGAGCGCTCCGGGCATCTTCGGCGCGGAGATCGATCCTGAGCGGCCCGACCGGCTGCTCACGGAACCGCGCATCCTCTTCTCATACGATGCATCCCATGAATGGGAACGCTATGGGCCCAACAACGAGGATGCCTCCAAGAGCTTTGTCGAGGGGCCGTGGATGGTCAAGGTGGGCTCCCGATATTTTCTTACCTACGCCGCGCCGGGAACGGAGTGGCGGACCTACGGCATGGGCACGTACGTCTCCGACGCGCCGCTGGGCGAGTTTCGCTACCAGGCCCGCAACCCGATACTCCGCCAAACCGCCGGGCTCATTCGGGGCCCAGGCCATGGCTGCATCGTGAAAGGACCTCGCGACACGCTGTGGGCCTTCTACACCTGCACCGTGTGCTACGAACACATCTTCGAGCGCCGCATCGGCATGGATCCGGCCGGAATCGACGCCGACGGCAACCTGTTCGTGCGGCCGGCCTCAGAGATTCCACAGT
>JAVEWL010000697.1:0-3356 GCA_034004565.1 FCB group bacterium
TACTTGGTAACGCAAGTGTCTTCGAAGCTGTGCTTCGGCTCTTGACGTGTGGGCTGCGAAGTACAACTTCGCGGACACGGGCGTTACCAAGTACAACTTGGTAACGAGCACCGGTGGGCATAGCGCCGTATGCAAACCCGGATCCGATTCGTGTGATTCGTCTTATTCGTGGTTGGTCTGCTCTTGCAGTTTTTTGTGTCCTTCGTGTCTTTGTGTCTTGGTGGTAGAGCTTTTCTGCGGCTGTTTTTCGCCTTATTTTGCCGGGGCCGGCTGGGGTTGTGCCGGGGCGGTTTCGTCTACGAAGGTGGATACGCCGTTGGCATCTTTGCGCAGTTCGAAGGAGTCCACGGGCATGCCGGTGACGGTGTAGGCCTCGTAGCGCAGGCGGTCGCCGTTCACGTCGACGATCTGGTACATCTGCGTGTTGGGTTGGGTCTTGACCATGAGATTGGCGTAGATGGGGTTGGCGGGATACATCCGCGAGCCGCTCACGGAGACGACGTAGACCGTGCCGGGATCCGCGGGGGCGACTTCCTGGCCGGCCGCGAGCTTTTTCGAGCGCGCGTAGGTGTGGTCGTGGCCCTGGAGGACGAGGTCGACGCGATACTTGTCGAACAGGGGCAACAGGGTGTCGCGCAGGAGGGGGTTGTCGGGGTTCTTGCCCGACTGGTACATGGGCTCGTGCTGGAGAACCACGGTCCAGCGGTTGGGGTTGTCCTTGAGCAGCGCTTCGAGCCAGGGGATTTGTTTGTCCTGAACGAGCTTGCGGGTTTCGGGATCGTAGAGTTCCCAGAGTGCGTAGGCATTGGTTTCGAGCACGATGAAGCGCACCCCCTGGTAGTCGAAGAAATAGGCTTCCTCCTCGAGCACGGGCGTGTCGGCGGGACCGTTCTTGGGATACGCGAAATGCGCGCGCCAGAGCGGTGATACACCGGCGGGCTTGTCGTAATTGGGGGTGCCTTCCGGAAGGTTCATATCGTGGTTGCCGACGGCGGTGATGTTCGGGTAGCGCGCGGAGAGGAAGCCGAGCGCGTAGCACCATTCGGCCCACTGCGCATCGTCGTAGCCTTCGTCGACGAGGTCGCCGGCGTGGAGGATGAACCGGGCGTCCGGGGCGCGCAGCACGGCCTCGCGCACGGCGCGCGACCACACGGTTTTCACGCCGCGCTGGGCATCGCCGAGGAAGATGAATTTGTAGGGATCGGGGTTGGTTGTCGCCGTGCGGAAGTAGTTCCACTCGCTCCAGGCATTGCCGTCGCCGACGCGGTAGGCGTATCCCTTGCCGGGTTCGAGCGCGTCGAATAGGGCCTCGTAGTGCGTGACCTGCACGCCCGGGGCAATCTCAACGGCGGCGGCGGTGGCCTGGATGGTGTTTGCGGCCTTGTCGGGCGAGGGGTCGGCGGTCCAGGGGGCGAGTTGGGCTTGCGGCGCTGCCGCGGGAGCCGCCGTGCGCCAGGTGACGGTTTGGCTGTGGGCGGGATCGGCCGTAATGCCGAGAAAGATGCGTTGCGGTACGAGGGCATCGTCTTCCGGCGCGGCCCAGGCCTGGACCGCCGCCACGGTCATCAATACACACAGCATCGTCGCGCGAAGTGAAATGCTCCTGGACATCGTGTCTTCGTTCCTCTCGTCCGCGTTGCGATAAGGTTGGTATCTGCTGACTGCCGCCTCGAAGTATGGGCCGGGCCAAACGGGCGAGTCAACTCCGGGCAAGAAAAGAACCGCGCCCCTTTTGACGGGAGCGCGGCTCCGGCTTACGAATTGCTGGGAGACTAGGACGGGAAGATGATGTCCTTGATTTCTTCGATCCATTCCTTGATCTGGTCGCCGAAACCGGCGGCCTTCGAGGGCATGGACTTGCTGAGCGACGTGATGTGCTTCATGGGCTTTCTCCTTCTGGCTGTCTTTGTGTTTTATCCACTGCGTCAGGAGCGCTTATTGATGCTTACGTCTTACTCCAAAAAACGTTACACACCCCGCGCGGAAAAAGCAAACGGCGGACAAGGGACTGAGCCGTGTCCGCCGTTTGGCAATGCTACCGAAAGGATAGGGTGGCTTAGCTGCCGAAGATGAGGGCCTTGATCTCTTCGATCCACGCCTTGAGATCTTCTTCGATGCCCGCCCGTACCGGGGTGCCCTTGCTGGTCAAGTGAATGTGCTTCATACGAATCTCCTTTTCCTGGTTTTCTTGTTAACCCGCCGCGCCCTTGGCGCTTGCCATTACATACCGCAGTTTGGGAAAAACGTTACGCGGGGGTGGAAGGCACGAAAAAAAGAAGCGGCGGAATCGGCCCGAGGGCCGTTTCCGCCGGCATGCAATTCTTTTCGAAAGAAAGCCGGAGCTTAGCTGCCGAAAATGAGGGCCTTGATCTCTTCGATCCAAGCCTTGACTTCTTCTTCGATGCTCGCCGAAACCGGGACAAGCTTGCTCGTGGCCTTGAGGTGCTTCATGATCTTCTCCTTCTGCTTCGGGGGCTGCTCGCTCCCGATGTGCCCTATGTCAAAGAGCTACCGTGCTCTTCGTTGCTGTGCTGTACCGCCCGGCTTGGGTAAAGTCTTGCCAGACCGTGGGTTGAGGTAATCTGAGCCCGGAAAACAGGGTACAAAACCCCACCTGCACTGCTCATTATAGTCGATTGAAGGCGGACTTGTCAATAGATTAGTGGCCGGATCCGCTGGTTTTTACACGAGTTGGGCCATGAGGTCTTCAAGGCTCCGCCGATATACCGCGTGAACGCGTGCCCGTTGGGCTGCCAGCAATTCAATCAGGTCGCCCTCGATGCCCAGGCGAATGGCCAAGTCGGCCCGCTCGGCCGGGGTCTCCGGGAGGTGGGCGGTCTCCGAGCGGCCGTGGCGGATGCGGATCCGGTTTTCGATGCGGCGGTACAAGGCATAGGCTTTGCGCAGCATCGCCGCGTCTTCCGAACTCATACACCCCGCCGCTTCAAGGGTTTGCACAGCGCCCATCACATCGGGACGTTTGACTTGAGGCGCCTTGGAAGCGTGGCGCCACTGGAGCAGGCGGACGGCGAACTCGAGCTCGACCAGGCCGCCTTCGCACTTCTTGAGGTTAAGCGGCGTGGATTCCTGGACGAGTTTTTGACGGATGGTCTCGATCTGCTCGAGGTCGGCAAGGGAGGGCAGGGTCGAGAAGGCGATCTCGCGCGCCTCGCGTTCCACCGCCTCGGCAAAGCCGGTATCGCCGCCGACGGCGCGCACTTTCATGAGGGCCAGGTGTTCCCAGGCCTGGGCCTGCTTGCGGTAGTACTCGGCGAGGCGGGGGCCGCTGACCGTGAGCATGCCTTGCTTGCCCTCGGGGCGCAGGCGGGCGTCGCGGTCGGAGAGCCGCCCGGAGC
>JAVEWL010000045.1:0-15684 GCA_034004565.1 FCB group bacterium
GCCCGGAGCCACTTCGGGCTTTGAGCGGATGGCGCCGCGGGACTGGCGCAATTACAACCGGCGGTTCACATACATGCCATATCACATTCGCCCACATGTCAATTTTGATCGGTACGAAAAGTCGAAAAAAAGCGCCGGCTTCGAGAATTACCCAAAGCCGGCGCCCGGAATGCCGTTAGGCGATTTCAGGAACCGTGAACGGATCGCGGTACTCGCGCTTCAGCATCTTCGTCGCCTCTTCGTCGCCGGGGAACGTGCTCGTCGCCGGGTCGAAGGTCAGCGCGCGCTGCAGGCGATAGGCGATATTCCCGATGTGGATGTGGGCGCAGCCGTCGAAGGCTTCCTCGGGGTTGCCGTGGATGTCTTCCCACTTGCGCGAACGGATGGCGTCGGCGAAGTTGCCGAAAGGCCCGCGCGACTTCGGCGGCTCGGCGGTCACCTCGATAGACTTGTGCTTGTAATCGTAGAAGCCCTCGCCACGCACCCAGTAGCCCTTGGTGCCGAAGACGCTGTTGCTGCACGGTTCTTTGCCGCCTTCGGGGAAGGAACCGAGATTGCGGACTTCGAACGTCAGGATCGTGCCGTCGGGGTAGGTGAAGTCAATGACCTGCGTGTTGGGGGTCTCGCCGTCGTCGGCCCAGGCATAGCGGCCGCCGGTGCTGTAGACGCGCGTCGGCAGGCCTTTGTTCATGCCCCACACGGCCACGTCCATCTCGTGGACGCCCTGGTTGCCGCTCTCGCCGTTGCCGTAATCCCAGAACCAATGCCAGTTGTAGTGGACCCACAGGCCGCCGGGCTGGTTCTTCGCGTCGCCGCCCTCGCGCCACATCCAGGGGCGTTCCTGGGCCGGTCCTTGCCAAAGATCATAGTCGAGGAATTCCGGTGGATCGCCCGCCTTGCCTTTGCCAATGTCGTGGCGGCCGCCGTTCTTGTAAACGTAGCCGCGCGAATGGACGACGTCGCCGATGAAGCCCTCGTGGATAAGCTTCATGTCGCGCATCATCCTCTCGCTCGAGCGCTGCTGGGTGCCGTGCTGGACGATCCGGTTGAATTTCTTGGCCGCGGCGATGACCTGCTTGCCCTCCCAGAAGCTATGGGCCATGGGCTTCTCGACGTAGACGTCTTTGCCGGCCTGACAGGCCCAGATGGTCGCGAGGGCATGCCAATGGTTCGGCGTGGCGATGGTGACCGCGTCGATATCGGGATCGGCGAAGGCTTCGCGCATGTCGCGATACTTCTTGGGCTCCTTGCCGGTGGCCGCTTTCACTTCGGCGGCGCGCTTATCGAGCACCGTCTGGTCCACGTCGCACAGGGCCACCACGTCGGCATCATCCTTGAACTTGTCGGTCAAGGCTTTGATGTGGCTGCCACCCTGACCGTTGATGCCGATGCAGCACATACGGATGCGTTCGTTGGCGCCAAAGACTTTGCCCTTGGTCATCATGCCGGCCACGATCACCGCGCTCGCCGACGCGCCCAGGAATTTCCTGCGGCTAATCTTCATGGTTCAGCCTCCCTTTGCTCCAGTATGGATAACGGCGCTGCGGAGCGGCCGCACTCCACCGTCGGTCGTCCCGCGATATTCTAACCGGCTTGCCCCTATTTAAGGAAGCCGTGGTAGAGCCCCAAATAATACGGCAGCAGGTAGAAGGAACCTTCGTATTCGACGGTCCCGCCGCCCTGGCTGTGGTCCAGGTCGAAATGGTCGCTGTTGATTCGAATATGGCAGCGCTCCTCAATGGGCAGCGCCTCGTTAAATACCGAGAATCCGTAGCCCTCGCGCTGACGCGGCGTCGGATCCTGCACCACGTCGAGCCGGTCGCTGTTCTTCATCTCCCAGCCCAGCAGCAACTGCGGCGTACCTTGCAGCGTGCGTACGCCCTTCTTCAACACCGCCTCGTAATCCACCTGCCGCCCGTCCCCCACCGGCTGCTCCGGGTACGGGAACACGGCCGTGAACACGAAGTTGAAGAACGGATCGTTCTGCCGGCTCACGAACAGCCAGTTCCGGTCGAGACTTGCGCGGTAGGTGCGCAAGAGTTCCGGGTCCGTTTCGTACTTCAACAGGCCGTAATAGCTCAGGAACGCCAGGTTGTTGTCCCACGGCACAACGTTCTCCGGCGGAAACACCGCGCGCCCGTCGATGGCGTTGATGTGGTACGCGTACTTGTCGCGCAGCATCTTCGCCGTGTCTGCAAACTTCTGGTCCCCCGTGACGTGCAGCGCCACGTTCAAGAAAGAAAGCAATTCAACTGCCTGAATCCCGCGATCGCTCCAGCCGCCGTCGATCGAGTTCACGTACTCCGGCGACCAGTTGCCCCAGCGCGTCGGCTTGCCGTCGTGGTCCACCAGCTTGAAGCCGTTGTCCACGATGTGGTTCGTCAGCGCGCGCGTCAGGTCGACCACCGCCGCCTTCTCCTCGGGCGTCTCCGCGACCAGGTCGTAGTAGGCGCCAAAGAAGAAAAAATGGCCCGAAATCTCGTCGGAACTCGTATCACACTTCCAGTAATACTTGCCGTCGGCGCTCCTGGGCCAGCGCGGCAAAATTTCTTTCCACAGTGGATCGGACTCTTTCATCTTGCGGTTGGTTTCGGCATTGAAACCCTCATTGGGGTCAACCGGCCAGTCCACGGGGATTACCGAGCGCGCGGGGAAGCCCGGAATGCCCGTCGCGTCAAAGAGCAGCTTCACCGCATCGAAGCAACGCTTCGCCCGCGCCTTGGCCTCCGGATCCTTGGTCGCGCCGTAGCGGAAGGCCTGCGAAGCGCCGTACGTCGAAGTGTAAAGCCCGTCGTTATCGGTATGGGGGATGGTCGTCTCGGAGAAATCGCCGGGGTTCTTCAAATGGCAGCGCACCACGAAGCCCATCCGGTCGTGACGCTCGGATATGATCCGCTCGAACTCCGCCGCCTTCGACGCCAGAGTGGCGGGCCGCCGCTCGATACGCGCGATGCCCTTCGGCGTGGCAATCCAGGCGGTCCCGTCAGGCTGAACCGCGATTCCATTAACCCGGTCGTCCGGAAGCCACCGCAGCGACCCCCGGTAGGCCCAATTCGTGCCGTCGTACCGCAGCGCCCCGCGCTCCGTGCCGAACCACACCACGCCTGCCTCGCCGGGAACCGCACACGTGAACGAATTGTGCGGCAGCCCTTCCTTGCCGGTAAACAGCTTGCCGTTCAGCACGCCCGCGCCGTTTTCCGCGCCGAACCAGAGGCGCCCGCCTTCAATGGCCAGCGCATGCACCTCGCGCGTGTCCCAACCATACCGCTCGTCGGAGGGATAGACCTCGACGAATGGGTCGTCGCGAAGTTCAAACAAACCCTGCGCGGTTCCCGCAAAGACGCGGCCGTCAAGCACCGCCATCGGCCCCACCGGTCCATCAACACCCATATGCTCGCCGGCATCGCCAATTAAGCGCCATACACCGTCGTCTGTGCCGACAAGCAGTCCCTGAGCCACCGCAACCGACCGGATAGCCGGAATCGCGTCAATCTGCAACGGCTCCCAGTTCCCTGCCTCCAAGCGCGCCGCCTTGCCCTCGCCAACGGCCCAAAGTCCCGACGACAGCACAAACAGACGCTCCGCCACGAAACCCGGGGAGATTGGTCCGGCAACCCACTTTCCGTCTTTGAACGTGGCAAGTCCCCCCGGCGTGGCAACCACCGGCGCGCCCTCGTAGAGCACCACGTCGTTGGACTGGTCGGCAGGCAAACCTTGTGCCGCGCCAAAGAAAGTTGCCGATTCCTGGGGAAACGAAGCGTTCACGTCGGCCACCGGACCAACAGCCGCAATCGCGCAAATAAGGAAAGATATCAGAGCCATCGTAATCTCCCACAAAGTCACATAGACCGTTTCATCCCCATCATGCGCATAGTCCACGCGCAACGCAAATGCCTCAATGCAGAGAAATCGCGAAGCCCATGTAGCAATCCCCAGACGGAGAAGCCGCGTACTTCCCTTCTTGGACATGCCACCTCCAAACTTGTTTGGGGGTGCTTGGGAAAATGCCAAGCGCTTCCCCCCCTACCCCCCCCGCAGGCGGGGGGGACAAAGACGGATCAGCGTTGACCTCTCTAAATCATTCCCCCCCGCCTGCGGGGGGGTAGGGGGGGAAGCGCTTGGCATTTTCCCAAGCACCCCCAAACAAGTTTGGAGGTGGCATGTCCAACAGAGACGTTTATCACTTCTCCTCTGAAGACTTGTCCGTACAACGCAGTCCTCAATAGACCCTGGATCCTGTCCCCTCGTTCGGCATGGTTCTTGCCTTTCCTTTGAAGGTGGGATTAGAATGCCCGCAGCACATCCAGGGAGGTAATTGCCATTGCTGCGTGGCTTTCTGGTTTCGGAGAAAAGCGCTCAGGGAACCCGTCGGGTGCCCATTCAGTCATCGATCACGATAGGCCGCTCGGCGGATTGTGGCTTGGTAATCGATGACGCGGCGGCGTCGCGACGTCACGTTCAAGTCATGGAACGCGGCGGCGAGTTCCATTGGAAGGATCTCGGCAGCACGAACGGCACAATCCTCAACGGCTCTCGCATGCTGGAAGGCCGGCTCCGGCCGGGCGACTTCCTGCAGATCGGCGAGGCAGTCATTCGCTTCGAGGTCGAGGAGGTGCCGGACGAACCGCCTCCCACCGAAGACTCGACCCTCTTCAAACAAACCATCATCGACGATCAAGGTCAGCCCAGTACCCGCATGGTCCGAGGGCGAGCCGAGGATCTGCTGCGCGCCGTGTATGCGGTGACCAACGAGATCGCATCGAACTACGAACCGTGCAGTCTTATCGACCGCTTGCTGGAAACGACGGTTCAGGCGGTCGGGGCGGAACGGGGCGCTTTGTTCTTCGCCGAACCCGGCAGCGACGAGCTTGCCTCCTGTCCGATGTGCGGCCGGATCCACCTTTTCGATGAGGGCGAGCTCCGGCGTGTCGCCCCGAACGAGCTACTCATCAGCCAGACCGTCGCCAAGCGCGTGCTCGAAGGCGGCGAGAGTGTACTCTTCCGGGAAAGCGACCGCAGCGGTATTGACGCCTCGGCCAGCATTGTCTCCCTAAAACTTCATTCGGTCCTGTGCGCGCCCTTGCGGGGCAAGTTCCGCACGCTTGGCATCCTCTACCTCGACACAAGCCGCGCGGACCGGCAATACACCGACGACGACATGCTCCTCGCGACCGCCGTGGGCAAGAGCGCCGGGCTAGCCATCGAAAACGCGAACCTGCACCGCGATATCCTCGAGAAACAGCGCATCGAACAGGAGATTCAATTCGCCTGGACCATCCAGCAGGGCTTTCTGGTCAAATCCTGGCCGGAAGACGAACCCCGCTTCCAGGTCTACGGCGAGACCCGGCCCGCCAAAACCGTCGGCGGCGATTTCTACGACATCGCGCGACCCGACGCGAACCACGTCGGCATTCTCATCGGCGACGTCAGCGGCAAGGGCGTGCCGGCCGCGCTGACCATGGCGCAGTTGTTGGCGGAATTCCGCCTGCGCGCCCAGGGCGTGCAGTCGCCCGCCGAAGTCATCGCCGCGCTCAACAAAGACCTCGCCGCGCGCAGCCGCCACGGCATGTTCTGCACCATGTGCTACATGTGCATCGACCTTGAAACCGGCAAAGCCCGCCTCGCCAACGCAGGCCATCATCCCGCCGCCCTCATCACCGCCGACGGCGTGCGCCTCTTCGGCGACGCGTCCGGACCGCCCGCCGGGGTGCTCGGCGACGCCACATGGCAGGATTTCGAGATCCAGTTGTCGCCCGGAGACTCAGTGCTGATGTACACCGACGGCATCGTCGAGGCGCGAGAGAGCAACGGAGGTCCGAGTTGCGAATACGGGGCCGAACGTCTGAGCGAAATGGCCGCCGGCTTCCACGGGAAAGCCCCGAAGGAACTGGTCGAGGCGCTCAACCGCGCCGTGCTGGACTATTGCTCCCCGGGCCTGCCCCACGACGATTGCACGGCCATTGCCTTGAGGTACCTCGAATGACGCGCGACGACATCCATATCGAAATCGCGTCCGACGCGCGGTTGCTCTGCGCGTTGCGGGCACTCATCAAGACCTACGTCGGCCTCCAGGGCTTTCCGGTTGAACGCGCCGACGAGGTGGTGCTGGCCGTCGACGAGGCCTGCACGAACGCGATACGCCACTCCTACGGCGGCCGCCCGGACCAGGCGATCGTGCTCACACTGCGCTCCTTGAGCGACGGCATCGAAATCGTCTTGCGCGACGACGGCACCCCCGCCCCGCGGGAACGCCTCGCGCCGCGCGAGTTGGTTCCGCCAGACCCCGGCACCGTGATGCCCGGCGGACTGGGGGTGCAGATCATGTATCGCGTGTTCGACGAGGTAACTTTCGAACCCGGGGAGGGAACGGGAAATCGCGTAACCATGCGGCTCAAGCGGCCGCCGGTGCGCGACGCGATGTGACACACGAGAGGGCCCGGCAATGCCATTGCAGATCGACAAAGAGAACTCATCCGACCGCTACGTGGTCTCTGTCCACGGCGAGGTGGACCTCTACAGTTCGCCCGAACTGCGGGAAGTGCTCACCGGCAACCTGCCGTCGGGCGTGGGCAGCGTGTGCGTTGATCTGAGCGGCGTGCCCTACATGGACAGCTCCGGCGTCGCCACGCTCGTCGAAGGCCTGCGCGCCGCCAAAGCCGCCTCGGTCACATTCGTGGTCGTCGCGCCGTCCGCGCAAGTCCGAAAAGTCCTCGAACTGTCGCGATTGGACTCGGTCTTTGAAATTCGGGATGCCCTGTGAGCGAGACCGCCACGCAAAACGGCCCCACCGAGGGTCAGAGCTTCCCCACGCGCGTGGCCGGCACCGTCGGCCGCGTCGCGCTCAATTACCTGTTCGCCTTTACGCGAGTGTGTGTGCTGATTGTGGAGACGCTCTACTGGGCCGTGGCGAGTCCATTGCGCGGACAGGGCCTTCGCTTCCGCGCAACCGTCGCGCTGTTCGTGCAATACGGCGTCAATTCCATCCCCATCGTCGCCCTGATTTGCTTTCTCATCGGCGCCATCATGGCAATGCAGGCCTCCTACCAGCTCGAGAAATTCGGCGCCACACAATACATCGCGAATCTGGTCGGCGTGGCGGCCCTGCGCGAGCTGGCCCCCCTCATGACCGCCATCATCCTCACGGGCCGTAGCGGCTCCGCCATCACCGCCGAGATCGGCACCATGAGGGTCAACGAGGAAATCGACGCGCTACAGGTCATGGGACTCAATCCGATCCGCTTTCTCGTCGTTCCGAAGTTCATGGCGATGGTGCTGGCGCTCCCGTGCGTGACGCTCCTGGCGATGCTCATCATGATCCTTGGCGGGCTCTTCCTGTCGGTCACGACATTGCACATTCATCCGATGTCCTACGTCGAACAGACCATCGGCGCGATGGAGGTCAAGGACTTCCTGACGGGGCTGGTGAAGAGCCTTTTCTTCGGCGTGGTAATTGCTCTGGTAGGCGTCTATCGCGGATTCGAGGTCGAGGGCGGCGCCGAGGGCGTCGGCCTCAAGACCACCTCGTCCGTGGTCACGTCCATCTTCTTTATAATCATTGTCGACATGATCTTTACCGTGTTGTTCTTCTTTGCCTGATATGAGCGCGGACACCTTATGTAGAAGAGTCATGAATTGGAGATCATCGTTTGACCCTCCGTCTAGGAGTCGTCCTTAGGGTTGCAGTGCATGGATTTGAAGGAGGAACTAAAGTATGCAGAGCCGCATTTCCTTCGTACTGGTAATGTCTATTGCGGTCCTGGAGTTGGCCGCTGCGGATCCCATCGAGGAGGCCAAGAAGGACATCATCACCAAGCAAGGACAAATCCATGCTCTGGCCGCGAATCTCCCGCATGTAATTAAGGTGTCTGAACCGGGGGAAATGGAGATCTCCACCACCGACAGAGGTACCGTCGAATATCTCAAGAAAGCCGAGACTGTCTTGTTCCACGAGGAAACGTCAACCTCGGGATACCTTAAAGAAGGCGATAAGAAAGAGAATGTGGAGGGCAAGACTCTATTGATATTCGATGGGGAGACGCTCTTTATGGAGCAGACGGAGAACGGTGAGCAGAGCGTTTCGAAGTCAAAGCGAAGCCAGGAGGATCTCCCCCTTTACTTCCTGGACGCAGGGAAGACTTTAGGAAAAGGACACCCATCACTAACCCTTCTGCCCGAGGAAACCGTCAACAATAGGATGGTTTACGTTCTCCAAACAGTTGAGTCGCCGGGTGAGTTCGTGGTTATGGGAAAGATGAAGCTCTGCTTCGATAAGGAGACCGGAGTATTGGTCAAAGCCGAGGCCTTTGACTCACGGGGCTCTTTGCTCTCCTCTCGGGAATACACAGAGATTAAAATCAACCATGAAATGGACGAAAACCGCTTTAGGTACACACCGAAAGAAGGTGTCGAAATAGAGGATCTGGATTCGCCTGAGAACTAGCTCGAAAAGGCGCAAGATGCTGCCGCGATGTAGGTGATCAGGCGGTTCTGGACAGAGGACAGCGGTGCAATGGACTGAAAATGCCGAGAAACCATGAACACAGATCAAACAGCTGAGGCAAAACCGGACCGGCAGGACGACGGACCCCTCATCCAGGTTCGCGATCTGGTCGTGCGCTTCGGCGATCGCACCGTGCTCGACGGCCTCACCTTCGACGTCATGCGCGGTGAAAACTTCGTGATCCTCGGCGGCAGCGGCTGCGGCAAGAGCACGCTCCTGCGCAATCTCGTCGGCCTCATGCGCCCGAGCGAAGGCACGATTATTATCAACGGCCAGGACTTCACGGCAATGAGCGACGAGGAGCGCGTCGAGCTTCGCAAGCGTATGGGCATGTGCTTCCAAGCCTCGGCGCTGTTCAGCTCGATGAGCGTGGGCGATAACGTGGCCCTCCCCCTGCGCGAGCACACGAAGCTCGAGGAATCCACCATCGACATCATGACGCAGATTAAGCTCGAGCTCGTGGGCCTCGGCGGTTTCGGCGATTACATGCCCTCCGAGCTCTCCGGCGGCATGAAGAAGCGGGCCGGCCTCGCGCGCGCTATGGCCATGGATCCCGAGATCATGTTCTACGACGAACCAAGCGCCGGCCTCGACCCCATCGTCGCCGCCGGGCTGGACGAGTTGATCCGGAAGCTGCAAAGCACGTTCAATCTTACCAGCGTCATCGTCACGCACGAGCTGCCCAGCGTGCGGCTCGTGGCCGACCGCGTCTGCCTTCTTAAAGAGGGTAAGATCGTCGAGCTCGGCGAATTGAACGCCGTCGAAGGCTCGCAGCACCCGTATGCGCGGCAGTTTTTCGAGCGGCGACCCGACGACGGCGATACGGATCGACCCGAGTACGTGCGCGAGATGACAGGGGTGGAACAAAAGGAAGAAGGCGGGGCGAATGCCGGAAAAGAAGCATAGCTTCACGCGAACCGAGATCAAGGCGGGCCTCATGGTCCTGACGAGCGCCGCGGTGCTGCTGATCTTTACCGCGGCCGTGCTGGGCCTGCGCCCGCCGACCCCGGTCAAGGTCTTCTACGCGGATTTCATCAACGTCAAGGGCCTGCACGAAGGCAACGAGGTCTTCTTCGGCGGCCGGAGCGTCGGACGGGTCTTGGATGTCGCGTATTTGGAAGGCCACCATTCGAAACTGCGCGTGGCCTTCGACGTACTCGCCGAGGTGCCGGTCAACGCGGGCAGCGTCGCAAAGATCACCCAGACCACGCTCACCTCCGAAAACCACCTCGAAATCACCACCGGCAAGGACGAGGAACCCCTCATCGAGAGCGGCACGCTCATCGAATCACAGGAAGGCAGCATCTTCGACCTCGCCGACAAGGTCGGCGACGAGGTCAACGAACTCCTCGGCGACGTGCGCGACATCATCGGCATCAAGGACACGCCCAAGGAAGAGCGCGTAACCCTCACCCACCTCTCCGAAGACTTGCAGGAAGCCCTCGACGAGAGCACCGAAGCCATCAAGAGCGTCCGGGAAATCGTCGAAGACAACCGGGAAGAGGCCGAGCGCATCATCAAGAAGGTCCAGGATATCGAAGACTCCGCCTACGGATTCGTGGACGATCTGCGCGGGGTCGTGGAAGAAAACCGCGCACCGCTCAAAGAAACCGTGGAAAGCGCGCGCGAAGCCGCCGACCGGGTCGCCAAGGCCACCGAACGCCTCGAAGGCATGGCCGACACCCTCGAAGAGGCCATGGCCGGCATGAAGGACGTCAGCGGAAATGCGGCCGACCTAGTCCACAAATCGCGCCCCGTCATCGAGGAATTCCTGCTCGACCTGCGCGAAACCATCTGGCATATGAAGGAATTCTCGCGGACCATCGCGGAGCAGCCGGAGTCGGTGCTGCGCGGCGCGACGCCACAAGGCCGCAAGCCCTGAAAGGATACCCAATGAGGCTCGTCACAATCGCGGCACTGATTGCGGGATGCCTGCTGGCGGGATGCCGCAGTACACCCGAAAACCGGTTCTACACCCTTAATATGGCCCCTTCCGGGCAGGTAAAAAGCGGCCTCGCCATCGATGTCGAGCCGCTCCGCACCTCCGAAGCCCTGGCCCGGCGCGATATTCTCATCAAGAAAACCCCCACCGAAGTCGAATATTATGCTGTGGATCAATGGGCCGCCGACCCGGGAGAGCTGGTCACCGAAAAGCTCGCCGCCGAGTTCGGCCATCGTCCCGACGCGTCGAACCGGGTTCGCGTGGGCGGGCAGGTGCTCGGGTTCGAGCAGGTCGACACGGCAAACGGAGCCGAGGCCCATATCAAGCTCGACCTGACATTTCGCAAGGCGGACGCGAGCCGTCTCGACGAGCCCGCGCTGAAAAAGACGTACGAACTGAGCCTGCCCGCGCAGGGCGGCGGCCCGTCGTCCGTGGCCAGGGCACTATCCGACGGACTCGAGCGGCTCGCGACGGAAATCGCCGCCGACGCAAACGGACTCTAGGGAAAATCACCACAACGGTGGGATTGGGGACGGCTCCATGAGCGATCCGGCAGACGCTGAACACAGGCAGATTTCGGACTACGAGCGCGCGGTCTGTTATTACGCGTATTCCGGCGCTTCCGCCAACGTCACCCTCGCGCTCATTCTCGTGTACGCCCTGTGCCTCGTCGAAGCCGCCGCCGCGTTGGCGTACGGATACTTCTCCGACGACAAGACCTGGACCACCGTCGGCACCGTCGCCTTGGGTGGGATGATTGTTTTTGGCGTAATCGCGTTTTCGTTTCGGGCGCTCATGGCCGATATCCGCCGGCGCCGAACCCTCGCCATCGCAAACTGCACACCCGAACCCGAATCCGTAAAAGGCCTCCCGGACCCCTTCGCCGACCACGCCCTCCTGCGCCGTCCCGCCGACGAGGGACGGGAGGGCTTCGAGATCACCGACCGCGACGGCAAGGTGCGGTACCGCGTCGCGATCAAGGAAGACGGCCGAGTGCGGGTCATCCACGACGCCGAAGGAAAGGAAGCCATCACCGTTCGGATCCCCCAGTTCACGCGCAGCTTCGCCCTCGGAGGCATGCTGCCCCGCCGCGTCGAGGTCCTGGTGGGAAACGAAGTGATCGGGCGCATACGCCAGCGATTCACCCTGGGCGCGCCGCTCGCGGAAATCATCGAAGGACGCCTCGCGGACGGCAAACGCTACTCCCTGCGCGAAACCGGCCTCTTCCAGGGACACCGCCTCGTCGGCCGCATCTACCTCCTGCGCGACCACGCATACCTGGATGTCGAACAAGCCGCCCTCGGCAAGACGCTCATCGGCCTGCTGGCGGCCCTCTCTTACGAAAGAGCTCAGACCGCGCTGCTCTGAAGACAAGAAACAAGGTAACGCTTTAGCCGAATGCCGTAACTCGACGCTATTGCGAAGGTCCCAGAGCCCGCTTCAGCGGGCTTTTGACCTTTGCCCCCGGCTTCAGCCGGGGGGTAAAGGCTGCTCTCTTCACAAGAAGCCGGCTTTAGCCGGACTTTTCGATCCTGCTTCAGCTAAAGCAAAGCCCGAGAAGTCCGGCTGAAGCCGGCTCCATCCATAGGGTGTCAGTCTCACCCCCCTGCTGAAGCAGGGGGCAAAGGTCAAAAGCCCGCTGAAGCGGGCTCTGGGACCTTCGCGATAACGTCGCATTACGGCATTCGGCTAAAGCGTTATGAAACAAGAAAGAAGAACCGATCCTGCTTATGAGGGGGCTCTTCTTTCTTCTCTCTTATCTTCCCAGGAGCTTGCGGCCTTCCGAGGACTTGATGCCGCTGATGATGCGCTCGAAGGCTTCTTCGTTCGAGCACGCGGTCAAGGCTTCCGCCTTTTCGACCGTGCCCGCCTTGAAGAGATCCACGGCATACTGGTCGAAGCTTCGCATCTCGCTGTCGCCTTCCAGAATATCGTGCAGCCGGCCAATATCGCCTTCGAGGATGGAATCGCGCACGAGCGGACTGCCGCCAAGAAGGATCTCGAGGCACGGCACACGCCCTCCCCCCTTCTTCTTCAGCAACCGCTGGCAAACCACACCCTTCAAGCTGTACGCCAACTCCTGCCGGATAAGCTCGCGCTCGTTGCTGGGGAAGTAACTGATCACGCGGTTCACCGTATCCACCGACGTCATCGTGTGCAGCGTGCTGAACACCAGGTGGCCCGTTTCGGCCGCCGAAATGGCCGCGCGGATCGTTTCCATGTCGCGCATTTCGCCCACCAGAATCACGTCCGGGTCTTCACGCAACGCGCCGCGCAGGCCGTTCGCGAACGAGAACGTGTCCTTGCCCACGCAACGCTGCGAGATGATGCTCTTCTTGTCACGGTACACGAATTCAATCGGGTCCTCGATCGTAATCACGTGCGCATGCCGCTTCTTGTTGATGTAGTCCACCATCGCGGCCAGCGTCGTCGACTTGCCGCTACCCGTCACGCCACACACCAGGAAAAGGCCACGGTGGGCATCACAAATATTGGCGATCACCTCCGGAATGCCCAGGTTCTCGAAGGGAATGGGCTCTTCCGGAATCAAACGAATCGCCACCGCCATGGCGCCCTGCTTGAAATAACCCGATACGCGAAGATACCCGACACCCGCGGAATGGAACTGAAAGCTGCCTTCGCGGTCCGTGACGAGCTTGTCCACCTCTTCCTGGCTGCCCAACTGGTGCACGATAGCTTCCAGGTCAGTCGCCGACAGAACCGGCATGTCCTCCATCGGAAGCAGATCGTTGTCAATGCGGAGGTAAGGACGCGAGCCCGCGCGCAGATGAAGATCGGAGGCCTTCCGGTTCTTGATCTCCTCGACCATCCGGTTAATGTTCGCATCGGTGCGCTTGAAGCTCTTGACCAGCACTTCCCAGGATTGGGAACGCAGCGAACGGATTACAAACTGCTCGATGACCGCGTCCACCGGCGTGTACTGCTGCATCTGCCGCCAGTCGACGTTTTGCAGAATGACGGCCGCCATGCCGTTGTTCGTTTGTACCTGCGCGTTGGGAATGTTCGCCGCCTGCAAGGCTTGTTGGATGCCCTCGGCATCCGTGCCCGGCTTCGAGCGGAAAGCAAAGCGAAGGACATCAACCTGCCTTCCCATGTCCGCGCCACGTGCCTGGATTTCGCAGTCCAGCGTGGTGTAGGTCATCTCATCCGGCATGCCTCTTTCGCGCACCGTTTCGGACAGACCGATACGAAAAACTTCCAGCAGATTCGTGGTGGTTTTGGTTCCGATGAACATCTCGGGGCACCTCTAATACCGCCCAATATCCATAAAGGCAAAAAGCGCCCTACTTTATCACGCCCACCCCGCTTGTTCAATTCGGGTGAGTCTCCCGCCCGGCTCATCACGTCCGCCGGTTGCTTTGTCCCCCTCTCCCCCATCGGGGGAGAGGGTTGGGGTGAGGGGGCGTTCGTCCTTGCTGTCCGTGTGGTCCTTTTCGCCCCTCAAGTTCTCTCTTCCACGCATCCCGCAGACAAACCGGTGAAGGTCAAAGAAAAGAGATGCATAATCACACAGGCAGGAAATTGGAGGCAGGATCACCCATTCTCGAACTACTCGACGTCAAACCCATACTTCTTCAAGCGATACCGCAGCGAACGCGGAGTCAATCCCAGCAACTCCGCCGCGCGCTTCTGCGAATAGCGGCTGTTCTGCAAGGCCTGCTTGATAAGCTTCACCTCGATGTCGGCAATTAACCGCTCCAGATCCACGCCCCCCGCGGGAAGATCCGTGAGGGTTTCCGCAGGCTCCGAGATGAAGTTGCGGACATACACGGGCAGATCGGTGGTCTCCAGGCGCGCGCCCGCGCACAGGGCCACGCCGCGCTCCAGAACATTCTCGAGTTCGCGCACATTACCCGGCCAGCGGAACGCGCGCAAGGCGGCCTCGGCCTCCGGCGATAAGTCGAGGGTGGCGCGCCCCATCTTCTTCCCGTGCGCCGTGATAAAGTGCCGCGCAAGCACCGGGATATCGTCGGCGCGCTCGCGCAGCGGCGGAACCTGCACCGGGATCACGTTCAACCGATAGAATAAATCCTCGCGGAACGTGCCTTCCTTGACCATTTCCTCAAGGTTGCGGTTCGTCGCGGAGATAAGCCGCACATTCACCTGCACACCCTTCGTGCCGCCAACGGGCAGCACGATATTGTCATCCAGCACCCGCAGCAGCTTCACCTGCAACGTCAACGGCATCTCGCCGATTTCATCAAGAAACAGCGTACCCCCGTGCGCAACGACAAACAAACCTTCCTTGTCCTCGACCGCACCCGTAAACGCGCCCTTCTTGAAGCCGAAGAGCTCGCTTTCCAGCAGGTTCTCAGGCACACCGCCGCAGTTGATGGCCACGAACGGCTTCGACGCTCGGTCGCTTAGTTGATGAATGCCGCGCGCAACCAGTTCCTTACCCGTCCCGCTCTCGCCCCGGATCGACACCGTGCTCGGCAAGGTGGCCACACGGCGAATCATGTTGCGCACTTCCTCGATCGGCGCGCTCTGGCCGATGAGGTTCGACAGATTGCCGCGCTTGGCCTGGTCGCGCCGCAAGGCGACGTTCTCACGGACCAAATCGCGCTTCTCGATCGCACGACGCACCACAAGCCGAATCTCGTCGTTCTTGAAGGGCTTCATGATGTAGTCGGCCGCCCCGCGCTTCATGGCCTCGATGGCCGTCTCCACCGAGCCATGCGCGGTGATCATGATCGCGGGCGTGCCCGGCAGCGATTCTTCCATCCACGACAACAGGCCCATGCCCGCGTCGCGGTCGGCCCCCATGCGCAGGTCGGTAAGCACCGCGTCGAAGCTCTGGCTCGAAAAAAGGCTCTTCGCCTCTTCAGGATCCGCCGCGGTCGTGACATGATAGCCGTCGTTGGAAAGAACAATATCGAGCAGCTCGCGCATGCTCGTCTCGTCGTCCACAACGAGGAGCCGCCTCTTCTGGGCGGACGCCGCCCGATGGGAACTCACGACTGCCATGTCTATAGAGCCCTTTCGTCCTGCGGGGATGGTTTTGCCTACAGCACGAAACATCGGCAAACCAAGGCTCGATCTTGACTTCCACGGAAAACGGGGACTGTTCCACTTTTGATGAGCCTGATAACCTCCCCGCGAAGCCCCCAACTTCGCTCCCACCCCCCCCGTCAACCACCCCCACCGGCCAAAAGTGGAAACTGTCCCCGCGTTCCGCCCCGCTGTCCGCCAAAGCCGATGGACCTTATGGAAGAGATGG
>JAVEWL010000698.1:0-3348 GCA_034004565.1 FCB group bacterium
ATTCACTGCAGACCTGACAAGCATTCGCTCTAACATTCCGCTCCAGAGGGACGCTCCGCCGGCAAGCCGGCTTCGCGCCTCCGAGCTGACACGTTATGCCTCTCAAATGAGGTGTGCATGAGCATTCAATACGAGTGTTATTTCTGCCATATGGTCTTTCCTGCTGAGAGGCGAGTCGACGGATTTTCGCGCGGCTACAAAATTGGGTTTCTCTGCCCGCACTGCGGCAAAAATATTAAAGACAACTTACTGTTCTCTGCGCAGAGGCTAGACGATTGTCAATCGAAGTGGCTAAACCGTTTCTTCTGGTTGTCCGTACCTTTCTTTGTTGCCTCCTTTTTTGATACTTCATTTACGATCTATGGGCACGAAGTATCTCTAAGCACCATTTTGTTTGCGATTTTCATTTGTTTTGCAGGCCTAGCTCTCGTGCTTGTTCCATGCACTAGAAAAGCTGGTGTATTTCTTACAGAGCCGGTTAATCATGCATAACCATCGCTTCGAGAGGGACGCTCCAACAGCCGGCTTCGCCGCCCGTTTCCGCGCCCTTCAAGCTACACGTTGGGCCTCGGACATAAACGCGCCACCCTCAACCAGCGGGTGGGATTGACGCATGGCGCTCGGCGTCGTTCCCGATAGTTTCGCTATCGAGCGGAGAATTGCCGCGATCGAGAAGACAGTTGAAGAGAGCTACAAGGACCGTCTTGCAAGTGCAACGCCTGCCGAAGCAAGGCAAGTGAAGAGGGAAATGAAGCGAGAAATTCGCCAAGCCATCAAGGCGGAAATCGAAAAGGCCCCTTGGTGGCAACGCGGATGCCCAGGCCCATGGATACGCTAACCAGCCAAAGGGTCAGAGACATTTGGAATCTCGGCGCTGACGATGCGGCAACTCTCTGAAATGATTCAGCCCATCTTCCGCCGCATTCGCTCCCATCACCATCCCTCCAGCGCCGACTTTTCCGGGTCCGGCCGATCCATTATCATCACTCCATGAACGCCCCCCGCCTACCCAACCCTCGCCTCGCCGACTATTGCCTTGCCCACGGCATTCGCCGCCTGTCGCTGTTCGGCTCGCAGGCGAAGGGCACGGCGAACCCGGAGAGCGACATCGACCTGCTCGTCGAGTTCGATCCCGGCCGGGAACCGGGGTTGATCGGGATGGCCGCCATCGAGGCCGAATTGTCGCGACTGCTGGGCGGCCGCAAGGTCGACCTGCGCACGCCGGGGGAGCTGAGCCATCATTTCCGCGAGCAGGTGCTGCGCGAGGCGCTGGTGCAATATGCCGCCTGAGGACCGGGTCCGGCTGCTGCACATGATCGAGGCGGCCGACGAGGCGATCGGCTTCGTTACCGCCACAGCCCGCATCGCAGTGGCGGAGTAAAGAACCACCGTACTGTCAGCGCCGACTTTTTCGCCCTCACCCCACCGGCGCATCATGCCCGCTGTCGCCGAAGGCGAGCTGCTTGAGGCGGAACAGTTCGTCGCGGGCGGCGGCGGCCTGCTCGAATTCCAGGTTCTTGGCGTGCTCCTGCATGGCTTTTTCCAGCCGCTTGATTTCGCGCGCCAGGGCCTTTTCGCTCATGGCCTCGTACTTCGCGGCTTCCTGGGCGACCTTGAGTTCGCGTTGCAGGGCTTCGCCGTCGTAGACGCCGTCGATGATGTCCTTGATGCGCTTGGTCACGCCCACCGGCGTGATGCCGTGTTCGGCGTTGTGGGCGAGTTGCTTCGTGCGCCGGCGTTCGGTCTCGGCCATGGCGCGCTTCATGGATTCGGTGATCCGGTCGGCGTAGAGGATCGCCGTGCCGTTGAGGTGGCGCGCGGCGCGGCCGATGGTCTGGATCAGGGAACGCTCGGAACGCAGGAAGCCTTCCTTGTCGGCGTCGAGGATCGCCACCAATGACACCTCGGGGATGTCGAGGCCCTCGCGCAGCAGGTTGATGCCGATCAGCACGTCGAAGACGCCGAGCCGCAGGTCGCGGATGATCTCGACGCGCTCGACGGTGTCGATGTCCGAGTGCAGGTAGCGCACCCTGATGCCGTTGTCGGCGAGGAATTCGGTGAGCTGCTCGGACAGCCGCTTGGTGAGCGTGGTCACCAGGACTCTTTCCTCGTTCGCCGTGCGCTTCTTGATCTCGGACAGCAGGTCGTCCACCTGCGTGGTCGCCGGGCGCACTTCGAGCACCGGGTCCACGAGGCCGGTCGGCCGCACCACCTGCTCGACCACCTGGCCCTGGTGCTCCTGCTCGTAGTTGGCGGGCGTCGCCGAGACGAAGATGGTCTGCGGCATCAGGCGCTCGAATTCCTCGAACTTGAGCGGCCGGTTGTCGAGGGCCGAGGGCAGGCGGAAGCCGTAATTGACGAGGTTTTCCTTGCGCGAGCGGTCGCCCTTGTACATGGCGCCGACCTGCGGGATGGTCACGTGCGACTCGTCGATGAACATGATCGCGTCCGGCGGCAGGTAGTCGTAGAGCGTCGGCGGCGGCTCGCCGGCCTTGCGGCCCGAGAGATGGCGCGAGTAGTTCTCGATGCCCTTGCAGAAGCCGATCTGGTCGAGCATTTCGAGGTCGAAGCGCGTGCGCTGCTCGATGCGCTGGGCCTCGACGAGTTTCTGTTCCTGATAGAAGAACTCGGTGCGCTCGCGCAGCTCCTTCTTGATCTTCTCGATGGCCTGCACGACCGTCGCGCGCGGCGTGACGTAATGGCTCGACGGAAACACCGTGAAGCGGCCGAGGCGCTGCCTGGTGTGGCCGGTGAGCGGATCGAACAGCGTCAGGGTCTCGATCTCGTCGTCGAACAGCGTGACGCGCAGGGCGTTTTCGGCGTTTTCCGCCGGGAAAATGTCGATCACGTCGCCGCGCACGCGGAAGGTGCCGCGGTGGAAGTCCATCTCGTTGCGCTCGTACTGCATCTCGGAGAGGCGGCGGATGATCTCGCGCTGGCCGAGTTTTTCGCCCTCGCGCAGGTGCAGGATCATCGCGTGGTAATCCACCGGGTCGCCGATACCGTAGATCGCCGAGACGGTGCAGACGATCACCACATCCCGTCTTTCGAGCAGGCTCTTGGTGGCGGAGAGGCGCATCTGCTCGATATGCTCGTTGATCGCCGAGTCCTTCTCGATGAACAGGTCGCGGGAAGGCACGTAGGCCTCCGGCTGGTAGTAGTCGTAGTAGGAGACGAAGTACTCGACCGCGTTCTCGGGGAAGAACTCGCGGAACTCGGAATAGAGCTGGGCCGCCAGGGTCTTGTTGTGGGCCAGCACCAGCGCCGGCCGGCCGAGCCGGGCGATGACGTTGGCCATGGTGTAGGTCTTGCCCGAGCCGGTGACGCCCAGCAGGGTCTGGAAGGAGA
>JAVEWL010000699.1:0-3346 GCA_034004565.1 FCB group bacterium
CAGCTCCACGTCGACCGGACCGGCCTCGCTCCGGGGTCCTACTCGGGAACCTTTGATATCGTCGCGGGCGACTCCAATATCAGCATCGCCCTCAACCTGCAAGTGCCCACTCCCCCGCCTCCGCCCGCGTTGGCGGTCAGCCCCACGGCGTTCAACTTCGGCCTGGCGAGCGTTTCCGGTCCCCTTACCGTCACGAACGCCGGTGGCGGCACCGTGAATTGGACGGCCAGCGAAGACATCCCCTGGCTGAACCTTACCCCCTCCAACGGCAGTGTGGCGGCGGGAGAGGATGGCGACGTCGTAACCATCACCGCCGACCGCGACGACCTCGACGGCGGCACGCACACCGGCACGATTCACTTCACTTCGGCCGCAGGCAACGTGGACGTTGACGTGTCGGTTCAGGTGCCGCAGCAGGCACCGGCATTGGTCCTGTCGCCCGCAGACCTCGACTTTGGCGTGTCCACCACCACCACGGTTCTCAACGTCACCAACGCCGGCTCCGGCGATCTCACTTGGCAGCTTTCCGAAGACATTCCATGGCTGACGCTCTCCGCCGAATCCGGAACGCTGCCCACCGCCTCGTTTCCCGTGACCGTGACCGTGGATCGCAGCGGCCTCGATGAAGGTGAACACAACGGCCAGATCACGGCCACCTCAAACGGCGGAAATGCCACGGTCGATGTACAACTCGTGGTCGCGCCGCCCGCGTTGAACGTAACGCCGCTCACCCTTCAGTTCGGCAGCAGCGCAACCAATAAGCTCCTGGCCATAGAAAACGTCGGAAGCGGCTCACTCGATTGGGCGATCAACACCAGCGCCTTCCCAACCTGGCTGCGCATTTCCCAGGATCACGGAACGGTCGGCGCCACGGCGACACCCATCGTCGTCACCTGCGACAGGACCGGCGTGGCCAAGGGCACCCACTCGCACGAGTTTGAAGTCCAGTGGGATAAGGGCGCATTCACGGTAACGGCCAACATGTCCGTCGCCACCCAGCCCGTGCTAACCGTCGATTCCGGCTTCGTCAATAAAGCGGACGAACCCCTCGCGCCGCTGGGCACCGAGCTCGACTTCATGAACGTCACGATTCGCAATACCGGCTCCGGCACCCTGGACTGGAGCTTCGACACCAGTACCCTGCCGGAGTGGTTGTCGATTACGCCCCAGACCGGCACCGCCATCCTCGACCAAATAAACGTGGTGCGCGTATCCGTCGACCGCACCGGCCTGAGTTCGGGCGGCTATATCCACCGTATTCCACTCAATTCAAACGCCCAGGACATCTTCCTCGAAGTGTCTATGCAGGTGCCCCTGCGCCCGGACATCGGAGTCGATCCCACCGAACTGAGGCTCGGCGTGGACTCCGACATCGGCGTCGCATTTGTCGCCAATACGGGCGACGCCAATACGCTCTTGAGCTTCAAGGTCGAAAGCGACACCGAGTGGCTGTTCTTCAGCCCACGCACCAGCACGAGCATCGGCACCGCCGGCCCCATCAAGGACTGGAAGCGCATCAACGTCGCCGTAGATCGAAGCCTCCTCGAAACGGACGGCGGAACCGGCATCCTCACCATCACCGCCATTGACGGCGCCGGAAATCCCCTCCGGAAAATCCCGTCACAAACCATCACGGTCAGCGTCGAAGCACCAGGCCTGTCCTTCGAGGTGGGCAAGGCGCAGATCAGCATGCCCTCTCTCGTGCGCTTCGGCTTTATCATGCGCGACGTGAAAGCCGCCGCCATCTTCACCGACCCCGTAGTCCTGCAAAATCAGGACGCCTTCAGGCTCTTCGAAGACGGCGTCGAAATCGAGCAAGCGGAAACCAGCTGGTACGTGCAGAGTTGGGAGCGCCTCAAGGTTAACATGGTCCTCCTGCTCGACATCAGCGGCAGTATGCAAAACGCCGTTACCGAAGCGGGCATGACCGGCCCCGAACCCTTGCTCCAGCTCTATCGCGATACCTGCGCCCCGTTCCTCCAGAGCCTTCCCCCGACGTGGAAAGTTTCGCTCATGGAATTTCACGAGCGCAGACAGCCGGACTTGTCCAGAGTGATTCACGATTTCACCTACGACCGGGACGCGCTGATCCAGGCTCTCCAGGGGCACCATGTCCTGGACTACGGCGCGACCGAGCTATTGCCCGCCGTTCTTCAGGCTTCTCAATCGTTGATTGATGAGGATCCCCCTATCGAGGAAGAAATCCAGGACGATGCCGACCTGCGCATCGCGCTACTGATAACCGACGGTCGCCGAACCACGCCGCCCGGCGACATTGACGATGCAAGCGACATTCTCTTCGAAAACTATGCGCGCGTCTATTCCGTGGGCTGGGGACAAGACATCGATCACGAACCCCTGGCCCGCCTCGCTTCCAAGACCGGCGGCCGTTACTACAGCACTCGGCCCGATGCAAACGCCCACGCGCGCCGCTCCGAGCTCGAACGTGCGCTGCAGGCCTTTTCCACCGATATGCGCGCCCTGCGGATGCTCGGGTACACCACCCTCAACGAAGGGGAGCAGACTGAACTACGCGTGACCGGCTTCTTTAACCCGCCCGAGGACACGCCCGATCGAGGCGTCATTCAGGGAACCTTCTCGCAGCAGGCGGAACCCTCCAAGCACCTGGGCAACAACCTCGCGGGGCAAATCTTCCTCTTGAGCGACGGGATCGATGCCGAGGGCAACGCCAGGGCATACATCCACGCCGAATATATCCCGCGCGGCATCAGCCAGTTCAACGTCACTATTGCGAGTTCCGCAGCCTACGACAGCGTGTCACTGGTGCCCAGGGCGGAAGGAGGACTGTTGGAAGGGTGGGACCTCATCGAGATCGGCGAGCACCTTTACTCCGTCACTGCGCCCGCGGGGCAGAGCCTTCCCTACGGGGCCTTCGGTGAGTTTATCCAGGTGGATTACGTGGACGCCCAGCAGCCCATTACGCTCCAAGTCATCGTAGCCACGCTCCACGGCGGCGCCCCGGGAACGCCGTACTTCAAGTATCCCGATGCCTTGACTATCAACTTCGGCGAACCCAGCAGAGCCGTCGTCGCTCCCGATCTTTAGAACCACCTCGCCCCCCGAAGCCGATCCCGGCTTCGGGGGGCATTTTCATTGCCTCCGCAGCCGCCGCCTTTCACGAATGAAGCGCCGCAATTCGCCGTACACACGCCCCACTGCTTCGCCGCGCGAACCGGCTGTTCGACCTCACCTACCCTCCCAGGGCAATCGCATCTAAATCTGCGGTAGAGTAATGAGAGTAGGTCGGGGCGGGTTTTTCCTGGCAACACGAAGGAGACCCGTTATGGCATCGATATCGCTCATAAAGCACTTGAAGGGGCTTCCC
>JAVEWL010000700.1:0-3346 GCA_034004565.1 FCB group bacterium
ACTTTCCTTCGACACGCGGCTTGTAGGTGGCAACCGGAAAAAAGCTCGAAAGTGTTACGTAATTCGTAATTACTCTCTCCACCATACATACGCGTCCACCGGCCGCCGCGCCTCAAACCCGAGCCGCTCATACAGCCGCCGTGCGGGGTTCGACGCCGTGACCCCCAGCCCGGCTTCGCGCAGACCCGCCGCGCGGAATTCGCCCGCGAGCTCACGCAGCAGGTGTCCGCCCAGGCCGCGGCCCTGATACTCCGGGCGCACCGCCACCTGGAGAACAAACCCCGTCCTGGGCGCCACCTCGCAGCCCAGGATCATCCCCGCCATCCGGCCTTCACACGAGATGTGCCGGATGTAGTCGAGCCGCGACTGGCCGTAAGCGCCGTTTGCCGCGCTCGACACGAAGCGCTCGCACGAATCCCGCGCGCAAACATCGGGATGAATAAGGCGATCCGGATGGTCGCGGTACGCGTCAAAGATCACGCCCGCCGCCCCGTACCAGTCTTCCCGCTCGCACGGGGCCGAACGTGGGGGAGTGTCACACGCGAGCGCGGGCGCGGTCAGCGGCGCAATCATCAACAGCCGCTCTACCCGTTGCAGGCCCAGCGGACCGAACGCACCCGCCAGGTCGAGCTCGTTGTGGCAAAGGCATTCGGAAACGATCGCGTGGACGTTGCAACGGCGCAGATCGGCCACGGCATGCCGTATCAGCGCGTGCTCGATGCCCCGCCCCAGAAAGTCGCGCAGCACGTGAATGAAACAAATGTAGCCCACGCCGGCGCGTTGCGTCGCCCACAACAGACCCGCGACGCGCCCCGCCTCGCGCCAGGCCCAGGCGTTAACCCGCGGGTGCGCGAGCGTGAGCGCAAAACGATGCGCCCCGGACGCCAAATAGTCCCGCTTCGACTCCTCGCCGTAGACCGCGCCCAGCCCCGCGCCCACCTCCGCCACAAACGCCTCGAGGTTATCCGGCGCTTCCAAAATTCGTTCCAGCGATCGCATCGATTCCAACTCACTCCATTGACCCCGCAAGAGCACTATAGGCCCCACGCCCAATCCCGCGCAACGCCACCGCAAGAGCACCAAGAACTGCAAGAAGAGTACAACCACGAATAAGACGAATCAGACGAATGGGAACTGGAATTGCACCGTAGCGCTTTGACCGAAGCGGGCTTCTTATTCCTCCCATACTTCCCATGACTCTCATAACTCCCATGAGTCTTACAGGTCTTATGAGAGGCATGGGAAGTATGGGAATGATAGGAGATATGAGAAGACGGATTCGGCCCCCGCGCCCCACGCAACCCCAGTTCCCATTCGTCTGATTCGTCTTATTCGTGGTTGTGCTGTTCTTGCAGTTCTTGGTGGCCTTTGTGCCTTGGTGGTGGCGGCTTTGGCGGTTCGATCTATGCCCGGGGGTGGTGTTTCTTGTGTGCCTTTGACAGCCGGTCGGAGCTTACGTGGGTATAAATCTGCGTCGTCGAGATATCCGAATGTCCCAGCATCTCCTGCACGGCGCGCAGGTCGGCGCCGTTGTCCATGAGGTGCGTGGCAAACGAATGGCGCAGCATGTGCGGCGTGACGTTCTGCCGGATGTTGGCGGTCTGCGCATACCGCTTCACCACCTGCCACACCAGCGTGCGGCTCATGCGCTTCCCGCGCGACGACAGGAACACGGTGTCTTCCAGCACCTTGCCCGTCGCGCGCACCTCGAGCCACGCGCGCACGAATTCGTAGGCGCGCCCGCCCAGCGGCACGATCCGCACCTTCGTGCCCTTGCCCAGCACGCGCACGGACGATTCCTCCAACGACAAATCGCGCATGCGAAGCGTCGACAACTCGGATATGCGCAGCCCGCACGCGTAGAACAGCTCGAGGATCGCGCGGTCGCGCAGTCCGTTCGGGTCGGCGGGATCGGGTGCCTCGATCAGCTTCTCAACTTCGACCTGCGACATGACGTGGGGGAGAGGCCGCACCGTGCGCGGGTTCTCGAAGCCGTCCGTGGGGTCGGCCTTGGTGATCTGCTCGTCCCGCAGAAAGCGGTGGAACCGCCGAATCGCGCTCAGGTGCCGCGCCGCCGACCGCGCCGACAGCCCCCCCTTGCGCAGCGCAATCAAATGGTCCAGCAGATGTTCGCGGCGCACCTCGTCAGGCGACTCGATCTTCGCCCGCTCCAAATGCTCGAGGTAGGCGTTCAGGTCCGCCGCATACGCCGACAGCGACTTGTCCGCCAATCCCGACTCGAAGACCGAAGCCTCGAGGTAGCGGTCGAGCAGCCTGCGCAACGGATTCGCCTCTTCGCCCATGTGAACTCCAGGAGTGGATTGCTTCTTCCCTACTCGTTCCCAAGTTGTACTTGGGAACGCAATTGTCTTCAAAGTTGTACTTTGGCACATGACGTGTGGGGCAGCCGCCCCACACGTGGTGGCCCAATCCTGCGAAGTAACAACTTCGAAGACAAGCCCGTTACCAAGTGCAACTTGGTAACGAGCACCACGCGGGGGCAACTTACTAACAAGCAAGAAAAAAATAATCGCCCCAGCGCGAATGCACCGGGGCGATTCGATTACAGCGTTGTCAGGGTATTACGCGGCAGGCTCGGCGCCGGGGAGCGCGATATCGAATACCGCGCGGCGGTTGAGCTTGCGGTTCGGCTCGCTGTCGTTCGGCACGGCCGGCTCGGATTCGCCCTTGCTGACGGCCTGGAGCCGCTCGGGGGCGATGCCCTGCTGGACCATGTAGTCGCGAACGGCGTCGGCGCGGCGCTGGCCGAGGGCCACGTTGTACGCGTCGGTACCTTCGTTCGATGCATGACCGGAGACAGTCGCCGTCGCTTCCGGATGATCCTTCATGAACTGGACGACCTTGTCGACTTCCTGCTTGCCTTCGGGGCGCAGGAACGACTTGTTGAAGTCGAACAGAACATTGTTGAACAGCGGAATCTTAACCTTGTCCGCGGGCGGCGGCGGCGCAACGTCAGGCGGAGGCGGCGTTACCGTCTCTTCGGCGAGCACGTTGTGCAGCACCTTGCCGCGATTGCCCCAGAGTTCTTGGTCGTCGGCGTTGCTGGCGGGTTCCGTGGGCCACCACCAATAGGCGTTAACCTTCGCATCCTTGACAGGAGCCGGCGTCGCGCCGCTCTTGCCCCACCAGGACAGGTCATCCCATTGCTTGGGGGGGCTGTACGGGCCAGCCACGGCGAGACCGCACATGGCCAGCAGTGCGAACGCGAGCGCGCATGCGGCAAATCTTTTCATTTTGGTCATTCCTCCTCTTCCGCAGTGAAACCGTTAAGTTCATTTAACCACAAAGTTAAAAGACTGTCAAGATATATCCATCGGCGCGCCGA
>JAVEWL010000046.1:0-15650 GCA_034004565.1 FCB group bacterium
TACAGTCCCGTCGTCTCGACTTCGAAGGCCACCAGCTCGACCGGCGGTTCGTCGTCAAACGACAGAAACCCCGTCACCTCGGCGACAATCGCTCCGCAGCCCGGACACGACCCGCTCACCGCTAACGCATGGGCCGACAACACCGCGCCGCACCCGGGACACATCGACTTTGCCACGACCCCGACTCCCCGCCATTTGAAACCACACGAACCGCCAATGCCCCATGATGTATCTCCGCCCCGCCAATTTCAACCGCCGTCTTTCCCAAATTCACCGCACTTTTCTCTCGCAACCGATTCCGTTATCATATCCCGAATTCCGGGGGCCGAATCGGACGGAATTCGGCTTCGGGTTAGGTCCACACCAACGCGAGAGGGTACATTGCCATGATGCTCGACAAACTCGAAATGGCTCCGCCGGATCCCATTCTTGGCCTCACCGAGGCCTTCAAGAAGGATCCCAATCCCAAGAAGATCAACCTCGGCGTCGGTGTGTACAAGGACACCAAAGGCGACACCCCGAAAATCGAGTCCGTGCGCAAGGCCGAAGAGCGCATCCTCGCCAGTGAGAAGAGCAAGAACTACCTCGCCATCACCGGCATCCCCGAATACGGCGACGCCGTGTTGAAGCTCGTCCTCGGTGAAGGTCACGAAGCCATCGCCGCCGGACGCGCCGTGTCGGCCCAGACCCCCGGCGGCACCGGCGCCCTGCGCGTCGCGGGCGACTTTCTTGCCACGCTTTATCCCGGTACCTCCATCTGGCTCAGCGATCCCACCTGGGAAAACCACGTCAACATTTTCCAGGCCGCCGGCCTCACCGTGAAGCGCTACCCTTACTACGACGCCGATGCCCGCGGCATCGCCTTCGACAAGATGATCGCGGCCCTCAAGGAAGTGCCCCAGGGCGACGTCGTGCTGCTGCACGGCTGCTGCCACAACCCCACCGGCGCCGATCCCACCCCGGCCCAGTGGAAGGAAATCGCCGATGTGGCCGAAGCGCGGAAGTGGATGCCCTTCGTCGACTTCGCCTACCAGGGCCTCGGCGACGGACTCGACGCCGATGCCGTCGGCGTGCGCGAACTCTGCCGTCCCGGCATGGAAATGCTGGTGGCCAGTTCCTTCTCGAAGAACTTCGGCCTCTACAACGAACGCGTCGGCGCCCTCAGCGTCGTAGCCGCCTCGAAAGACGCCGCCCAGAAGGCCTTCAGCCACGTCAAGCGCTCGATTCGCTTCAACTACTCGAACCCGCCCTCGCACGGCGCCTCGACGGTCGTGGTCATCCTCAACGACCCGGCCCTGCGCGCTCAGTGGGACGACGAGGTGAAGGAGATGCGCGACCGCATCAACACCATGCGCCGCCTTTTCGTTGAGACCCTCAAGGCCAAGGGCGTCGAGCGCGACTTCAGCTTCATCGAGCGCCAGAAAGGCATGTTCTCCTTCTCCGGTCTTACCCCGGAACAGGTCGAACGCCTGCGCGACGAGTTCGCCATCTACGTCGTCCGCTCCGGCCGCATCAACGTCGCCGGCATGACCGAGTCGAACATGGACCAGCTCTGCGAAGCCATCGCGGCCGTCCTGAAATAACGATTCCAGGTATACAAAAGACGGGACGGGGCAAGTTCACCCCGTCCCGTTTTGTTTCTTACCCTTCCAGCGCGTGGCGCACCGCGTCCAGCAGCGCCGGGATGTCGAAGGGCTTCTGCACAAAGCCCGCCAGATCCAGTCCGGCGAAACGTGTCGTCGCGTCGGTCTCGGTATACCCGCTGCAGAGAATCACCTTGACCTCCGGCCGGATCCGCTTCAATTCGTGGAAGGCTTCCTCGCCGTCCATGCGGGGCATCGCCATATCCAGCAGGACCAGGCAAATTTCATCGGCTTTCTCGCGAAAGATCTCGATCCCCTCGCACCCGTCCTTCGCCGGCAGGGCGGTGAAGCCCGCGCTCATCAGGATCCCCTTCGCCACCGTGCGCACCCCGGGTTCATCGTCCACCACCAGGACGCAGCCGCTGCCGCGCCACGAGCCATTGCCCTCCGCGGCGGGCACGGCGGGCGCCGGTGCGCCGGAAACGGGGAAGTAGACCGTGAACGACGTCCCGCGCCCCGGCTCGCTTATAACCTTCAACGTGCCGCCGTGGCTCTTCACGATGCCCAACACCGCGGCCAGTCCCAAGCCGCGCCCGGCGAACTTGGTCGTGAAGAACGGCTCGAAAATGCGCGCCAGCGTTTCCGCATCCATGCCGCAGCCCGTGTCGCTGACGGTCAGGTAGACATACCGGCCCTCCGGCATTGAATCTCCCAGGTAACTTCCCTGAAAGAATGCCGCGTCGCACTCCGCTTCGCCCGTGCTCACCGTCACGTCGCCGTCGCGCTCGTCCAGCGCTTCCGAGGCGTTGATGATGAGATTCATCACCACCTGGCGCACCTGTGCCGGGTCCGCGCCGATGCGGGGCAGGTCCTTTGCAAACCGGTAGCGCAACGCGCAGCGTTTCCCGATTGACACCTCCAGCAGGTGGCCCATTTCCTTCACGAGCGAGCTCAGCTCGACCGCTTCCACCTCCATGCGGCCCTGTCCCGCGTACACCAGCATCTGTCGCGTGAGGCCCGCGGCGCTGCGGGCCGCCACCTTGACCTGCTCGAGGTGCTCGAACGCGGGCGACGGCTCCGGCAGGTTCCTCAGCGCCAGTTCCGCGTTGCCCAGCATGACCGTCAGCAAGTTGTTGAAATCGTGCGCGATGCCTCCCGCGAGCACGCCCAGGCTTTCCAGCCGTTGCGCCTGTTGGATCTTGACTTCCAATTCGCGCCGCTCTTCTTCGCCGCGCACCAGGTCGGTCACATCGCGCATGAACACCAGCGCGCCGTCTTTTCCCAGGTAGTGAATGGGCACGGCCGACACCTCCGCGTCCACCACCGAACCGTCCAGGCGGAACAATCGCTCCCGAAGGACCGGCACCGGCTCTCTCAATTCATTCAAGCGACGAATGCGCTCCCGGACCCCTGGGCGGAAATCCGGATGAAATGCTTCTTCCACGGGTCTGCTCAGCAAATCCTCAGGCTCCGCCGCGCCCAACATCCGCAGGCACGCCGGATTCACATAGCTGAACTTCGATTCCGTCTGCACGAACACCGCATCGGGCGCGTTCTCGACCAGCAACCGGAACCGCTCCTGGCTTTCCCGCAGCGCAATTTCCGCGCGCACCCGCGTCGTCACATCGCGGTAACTCCACACCCGGCCCGTCATCGCCCCCGTTCCCTTCAGCGGGTACGAGTTGCACTCAATGATTCTTCCGTCTTTGAATTCGACCAGATCGCTGCTTTCCCGATCCGACAACACGATTTCGGTGCTCTTGCGAATGAAGGCTTCCGGTCGGGCCACAGACTCCTTTGCGGCCTCGCGAATGCCCAATGCGTCCATGCCGGCACTGGGCGAGACGCCCCACATTTCCTTGAAGCGCGTATTGTGATGCCACACGCGATTCTCCTGCGAGACTACCAATATCCCGTCGCCCGTCGACTCGATGACCGCGCGCAGTAGTTCCTCATTCCGCTGGAGATATCCCTCCGCTTCTTTGATGCGCGTGATGTCCGTGACGGTGCCGGACATGGTAACGGCGACCCCCTGGCCGTCGTAAAAGTACGCGCCGCGGCCGACCACCCAGTGAATGCTGCCATCGGGCCACACGACGCGGTACTGGCTTTCGTAGCCCCGGCCCGTCTCGCGCGCACGGTCCATCGCTTCCTCGAGGTCCTCGATGTCCTCCGGATGAACCTTTTGGCGAAAGGAGGCATACGTGCCATCGAAGTCCTCGGGGCCGAACAGGCCCGCGTGATATCCTTCCCAAACGATTTGCCCCGACCGCAGGTCCCAGTCCCAGATCCCCACGCCGCCCGCATCCACCGCCGCCTGCAAACGCTTCCGGCTTGTCGCCAGCTCCTTTTCCGCGTGTGCCTTCTTCTGCTCGGTCAGAATGCTGGCCGTGATGTCTACGACCTGGCACACCACGAACTGCGGACGCCCCTCGCTGTCCCGCGTGAGGGCGCGGCTCATCGATACCCACACCGCACGCCCTTCGCGGTGCCGCAAACGATACCTCTGCATCGAACGCGGCCGGTATTCTCTGTCCACGAAGCGCATCAACTCGCCCGCGACCGCCAGATCGTCGGGATGCACGTACGCCTCGTAGTGCGTGCCCTCCATCTCGCTCCGGGCGTACCCCAGCAAGTCCGCCAGCTTCGCATTCACCCGGTAGATGGTCCCCTGCGGCGTAACCTGCGCCATCCCCACACTGGCCTCGTCAAACGCCACCCGGAAGAACGATTCCGAGTTGCGCAGCGAATCCGCCGCTGCCTCCTGCGACACCAGGTTGCGCATCCAGCGCGCCAGCCGCCCCGAATCTTCCGTGGGGGCACGCGACTCATCGGGCGGCACGTAGTACACATTGCGGCACGGCCTGTTCCCAACGAGGACCGACGGATGCGTATGCAGCACCGCCAGCCCCACGTCCTCCGAAATTCGACTCCGGTCGTATTGGCAGAGCAACACGATTGACTCGCGTTCCGCCCACTCGCCGACCTGGGTCTCATACGCGGTCAGGTGAGATGCGTCGTTGTCCTCCTGGCCCGGCAAGCACGTCATCTCGCAGCATACACGCGGTGTCCGGCCCACCTTCGCGCGAATGTTCTCCACGGCCTCTCGCACACTGCGAACGAAAAGGCTCGGGTCGGGACTGCCGTCCGGCTTCACGTCTTCCAACCGCACAAAGCGCAACATGCCCGCAGCCTGCGATCCCGAAACGTCCAGGCCCGCCGCGGCCAACCCTTGCGCCATCGCCTGCACCGCCTGCCCCTCAACAATGCAGAGTACCGGCTCGCCGCATTCCAAACCGCTTCGCACAAATGCCGTCACTCCGAAAAGCCGCTCTTCCGGATTTTTGTACAGCAGGCAGTGGTGGATAGGGCGTTTTGAGGGGGAAACGCCGTCTGGGGCAAGAGGGCCGGGTATCCTCGCGGAGCTCATGTCGCTTTCCTCCTCCGGAGCTCCGGACGAGCGCAACTCTCGTCACGCGACACCGGCCTCATGCCCTCCGCCGATGCCGGCCCCCCGGCAATAGTGCTGTCGCCCCCAACTGCAGGACCCGAACAAAGGTTCTGCAAGAAGCCGAACTCGTCTGAAATCCGGAAAAAGGGAAGCCGACCCCATGCACAACCCGTGCACGGCGAAATCTCGATTCGCCCCGCCGGTGGCCCCCTGATTCGTGTATCAAGTCTATGTTGGAAGCGCCGGTATGTCAACCTCACCTCGATTCTCGGCTTTTTCGGGGTTTCTTGCCGAATCTTGTATCCGCACCAGTACAAAGATTGAATTAAAACTTGGGTATGCAGCTATACCGCGAAATGCGAAGCAACTTTAGTTGCGCTGTAAACCAGGAATGCTAAATATGTCAACCTATTCAATGGCAATGGGTTATATCGGTTATTCGTCTTTTCTTGTCAACTTAAGTTGCGCAAACCCACATTGTTTCCCTTTCGGCAATTGTGGTGTAAGTGGTTGCTGTAGACTTACTTATGCCTTGCGGCGCTTTTGGCATAGTTCTTTCTCTTATCCGCAGTATGGCCGAGAGCAACAAGGGGGAATCCGGCTATGGTAGCAATTACGGTACTGATGCTCGTGGCGACCGCCAAAGACCAAGCGGGGGCGGACACAAGGGAGGATTCAAAGGTGGAAGACGTTGCACGTCTCTGCATTCTTCCCGCGCAGCGCATCGGATGCATGCATCCGCGCCGGCTCCACGTGCTCGTGACCAGCCTCCTCGCCATGGCGCAAGCCGGGCTGCGGGAAAGCCCTCACGGCGGCACGGTCTACGCCCACGTGCGGTACCTGGGCAAAGGGGCCTACGCCGTCAGCGTCAAGACTCAGACACAAGCCTCAAGTTCTTCGGAAGCGCCGCAGGAACTCTTTTCGGGCGTCGTCATGAACCTGGAAGACGACGAACCGGCATGGGCAAATCGGACCGAAGACCTCCTCGGGCGATTCCAGGGAGGAAGCGTGGGGCGGAAGGATACGAACCGCAACGGGACGGGGGGCGCTTGGAGGCCGGATACGCCATCGCAAAACCTGGGGTAAGGGATGGCCGGTTTCCAGTGCCACGCATCGAAAAAGGGGACACACTATGCAAGTCGAAACCAGAGAAACCGCGGGTTCCCGCAGCCGGGCGGAGGCGGGCAAGTACCTGACCTTCCTGCTCGCCGGGGAGTACTTCGGCCTGGGCATCCTGCGGGTCCAGGAAATTATCGGGATGATGCCGGTCACCAAAGTGCCTCGCTCGCCCGAGTTCGTGCGCGGGGTCATCAACTTGCGGGGGCGCATCATCCCCGTGATGGACCTGCGCAGGAAGTTCGGCGACGAGAGCCAGGACGACACCGAGCGCACCTGCATCATCGTCGTTCAGGTCCAGGACGAGGATTCGCGCCTGACCATCGGTCTTCTCGTCGACGAGGTATCCGAAGTTATCAACGTCCAGGAGGAGCAGATCGAGCCGCCGCCTTCCTTCGGCACGCGGGTCGATGCGGACTTCATCCTGGGCATCGGCAAAGTCGGGGAAAAGGTCGTGATCCTGCTGGACGTTGATCGGGTTCTTACGAATCACGAAGCGAATCTTATTGGGGAAGTTGCGGAGCGGCTTTAGCGAGCTCCGGCACAGGGACGTCGACAACTGCACAGGGAGAGAGAATATGTCCAAGCAAATGAAACTCAGAACACGCATCGCCCTCGGATTTGGGTCCTTGCTCGTAATCGCGGCCGCGCTCGGCGGCTTGGCCGTAGTCAGCATGAACCAGGTCAAGGTCGGCGCGACCAACCTGGCCAAGGAGTTCGTGCCGGAAGTGGCCGTGGCCACCAACGTCGAGCGTTTCTCCTTGCTCACCATGTACGAGATGCGCGGGTACGGATTTACCGAGGATCAGGCCCTGCACGAAAAGGGCATGGCCCAGCTTGCACAAGTGAAGCAATTCATCAAGGACGCTCACACCTTGGCCGCCGCTTCCTCCAGTCTCGTAGTGCTGGAAGAAAAAGCCACCGCGGTCGAAAAGAAGGTCGCCGAATACGAAGGCCTCGTCGGCGAAACGGTCGCAAACTTCGCCGCCATGGACGCCGCGCGCAAGAAGATGGACGAATCCGCCGCCGCCTTCATGGACAACGCCCTTAAGTACTTCGCCGGGCAATCGGAAAGCCTCAACAAGGATCTCGCCGGGACACTGGACGCCGCCGCACTCACGCAGCGCTCGAGCAAAATCATCATGGCCAGTGAAGTCGTCGATCTCGGCAACGCTACACGCCTCGCGGCTTGGAAATCTCAGGCCAAGCGAGACCCCAAGGTGCTCGAAGAAGGCCTCGCCAACCTTCCCAAGATCGCCGAAAAGCTCGACGCCATGCTTCCCATCACCGTTCAGCAGGTCAACATCGACCAGATTAACGCCACCAAGACCGCGGCCAATGCTTACGGACAGGCCATGCAGGAACTGCTGCAGGCGTGGAACAAGAACGTTGAACTCGGCACGGCGCGCGCCGCCACCGCCGAAGAAGTCTTGATGCTGGCCCAGGACACCGCCAAGGCCGGCATGGAGCAGACGATGAAGGTGGCCGAAGAGTCCGCCACATCGTTGGCCCGCTCCTCGATCATCGTCCTTATCGGACTCGGCTGTGCGGTCGTTATCGGCATCCTGCTCGCCCTCTTCATTACGCGCAGCATCACCAAGCCCATCAACCGAATCATCGAAGGCCTGAGCCTTGGCGCCGAGCAGGTTACCTCGGCCTCTCAGCAGGTCGCCCAGTCCTCGCAGTCGATGGCCGAAGGCGCCTCGCAACAAGCCTCGAGCCTCGAGGAAACCTCCGCCTCTCTTGAAGAGATGGCCAGCATGACCAGCCAGAACGCCGAGAACGCCGGACAGGCCAACGGCATGGCCAAGGAAGCGCAGCAGGCCGCCGAGAAGGGACGTCAGGCCATGGAGCGCATGGCGACGACTATCGCGGACATCAAGAAGTCGTCCGACCAGACCGCGAAGATCCTGAAGACCATCGACGAGATCGCCTTCCAGACCAACCTGCTTGCGCTCAACGCCGCCGTCGAAGCCGCCCGCGCGGGCGAGGCGGGCAAGGGCTTTGCCGTGGTGGCCGAAGAAGTCCGCAACCTTGCGCAACGCTCCGCCGAGGCCGCCAAGAACACCGCCACCCTCATTGAAGAGGCGCAGAAGAATGCCGACAACGGCGTCAACGTTTCCACGGAAGTTGGCGGCATCCTCGACCAAATCTTCGACCGGGCGCGCAAGGTGAATCAACTCATCGAGGAAGTCGCCGCGGCCGGCACCGAACAGGCCAGAGGCATCGAGCAGGTCAACATCGCCGTGTCGCAGATGGACCAGGTTACCCAGGCCAACGCGGCCAACTCCGAAGAGGCCGCCAGTGCCGCCGAAGAGCTCTCCGCCCAGGCCGAACAGATGAACGAGATGGTCGCCTCGCTGATCACCATGGTCCACGGGACCCGGGAAGGCGCCGGCTCGTCCCAGCAAGTCAGGTCGCAGGCCCCCGCGCCCAGCCGCAAGCATGCACCCGCGAAAGAGTCGGGCCAAGTTCACAGAACGAACGGCCACACGAACGGCCATGCCAACGGCAAGACCAATGGCCACACCAACGGCAAGACCAACGGCCACTCGCGCCCTGAAGAGGTTATCCCTCTGGATGAAGAGGAAGCCCTGAGCAGCTTCTAAATCCAGGCCCCATCCCCAGTGCCGGCGTCCGATCCCCACGGACGCCGGCTTCCCTATTTAGCTCCGCTCCAGCGCACGACCGATTCCCGTTCGTGCTCCTAATTGGATTCGGCAATTGGCAATTGGCAATTAGCAATTAGCAATTAGCAATTGGCAATTAGCCAAAGACGAGTTGCACCCAGCCATTTGCCAATTGCCAATTGCCATTTGCCAATTGCGACCACGGGGAGAGGGTGAGAAGCAACTGTAAACGTGCGCGAGCGCATTCCGCCGCGCACGCAATCCGTCAGGGTCTTAACCCGCGTCTTCCATCTCGCTGCTCTTCAGGCGAATGCGCTTGTTGAGCGCCTGGCGGGTAATCCCGAGCATGGCGGCGGCGGCCGCCTGGTTGTCGCTCGCGCGGCGCATCGCTTCCTGCACCAGCAGCCCCGCCACCTGGTTGAGCGTCGGCAGCGGGTCCGAGAAGGCCACCCAGACGTCCGTGCCGTCAACGGCCTTGTTCGCCGCCGGCAGGGACGGTTCCCGGGATTTTTGGAGGTGCGCCTGGAACGGCGCCAAAGGAACAAAGGACGCATCGTTCCGGCTGACCACGTCGAAGATCATCGCCTCGAGTTCGCGTACGTTCCCCGGGAACGAATACGTGTGCAGCAACTCCGCGAGACTGTTGGGAATCTCCGGCGTTTGCCGGCCCAGCAGATCCGAGGCCTTATCGATGAGATGCGCGAGGAGCAAGGGAATATCGTCTTTGCGTTCGCGCAACGGCGGAACCGTAACCACGTGCGTCGAGATGCGGTAGAAGAGATCCCGCCGGAACCGGCCCGTTTCCTGAAGCGCCCACAGGTCGTGATGGGTCGCCGCCACCACGCGCGCGTCGCTTTGCCGGGCGACATCCGAACCGAGCGGCGTGTACTCGCCCTCTTGCAGCAGCCGGAGAAGTTTCGCCTGCGACGCCGCCGTCATATCGCCGATTTCATCGAGAAACAGCGTGCCGCCCTTTGCGCGCTCGACCAGTCCCGGCCGGTAACTGTCCGCACCCGTATACGCGCCCGCCACGTGCCCGAACAGCGTGTCCGCGCACATCAAATCGTCCAGTCCCGCCGAGTTTACCGCCACAAACTCGCCCGGCCGGCCGCTGGAAAGATGCAGCGCCCGCGCGAACAACTCCTTGCCGACCCCGCTCTCGCCCGTGATGAGCACCGGGCGCGGGGAAGGCGCGATCGCTTCCACGTATTGGAAAAGGCCGCGCATGCGCGAGTCTTGCGTGATGATTCCCTGGAACGATTCCTGGTTCTGAATCCCGCCTTTGATCAGGCGTTCGCGAAGGCGCCGGTTCTCCTTGGACAGCTCCTGCACCGCGATCGCGCGCCGTGCCGACACCATCAGCCGGTCCATTTCCGAGGATTTGACGAAATAGTCGAAGGCGCCGATCCGCATGCAGCGGATCCCCGTTTCCAATTGGTCCGCTCCGGTCACCACGATCACCGGCAGCCCCGGAAACTCCCGGCTCAACGATTCCAGCAGCATTTCCCCCGGCATGCCCGGCATCGTAAGATCCAGCAGCACCAGCGAGAAGCTCTGCTTGCGCACGCGCTCGAGCACTTCACGGCTGTCGTTGCAGGTCACCACGTTCGTAAGTCCCGCCGAACGCAGGAACATCGAGGCCATCAGCAGCCACGACGTTTCATCGTCCACAAGCAGAATGGGATCGGTAGGGTTGGCAGACTGCGCCATGTTGCTAATACTCCGGTATCGCGTTTGATTGCGGATTGATCCGTCTGTCCTCGAAAGCGCTTTGCCCCGCTGTGGCCTCGTCCGCGGACTCGGTTTGGAGTGGATTCCAAGACGGAACCGGAAACGTCACGCGCACCCGCGTTCCCCGGTCGGTGGCGGAATTCACGTTCAACGTGCCGCCGAAACGGGAGATCAAAAGGGACGCCGCGGAAAGCCCCAAGCCAAGCTTCCCCTGGGCGTGCCGGGTGGTGAAAAGCGGTGTTCCCGCAAGCGCCAGAACCTCCGGAGCCATGCCGCATCCCTCGTCTTCAATATCCATGCGGATACTGCGTCGTTCCACATCGTGGCGCGTCGCGATCCGGATTCCTTGCGAGCGTTCCGCCAACGCCTCGCACGCGTTGGCAAGCAGACATACCACCGCGTGAACAAGATGTTGCGGATTACCGCGCAGCGTTGGCAGGTCGGCCTCCACGGTACACTCAAACCGGTCCGTGCACTTGCGCAACGTATCCGAAAGCAACTCGACGGCCGATGCGATCGCGCGGTTCACGTCAACTTCTTCATCCAACTCCTCGGCCGCCTGCCGCGAAAAATCCCGCAGTTTGCTCACGGCGGTGGTGATGCGCTGGCTCGAATCCCGCATGTCGCTCAGCAGGTGCGGAAGGTCCGATCGCACCGAATCGTACGGCATTCCTCCCAAGGTAAAATCCGCGTGGCCGCGGCGGTGCTCGTCCAGCACGCTCCACATGTCCTTGAGAAGAAGGCCCAGCAGATCAACCGCGCCGCGAATGCAGCCGTTTGGATTGTTGATATCGTGTGCCAGTTCCGGCAATAGCGATCCAAGAAAGTGGACCCGGTTCCCGTCCACCACCTGCTGGGCGAACCATTCCACGCCGGTGACGCCTTCGTCGGGCCGTGCCGCGGCATCGGCATGCGACAGGAGCCGGGACAGGATCCTGATCTCATTGTTGTTAGGGGTGATCTTCATATCCGGAGGTTCCCAGTCTGTCGGTCGGTGTAGTCTGGAGGCAGGCTGCTTGGCAACTGAATCCCCCTCCCCTGTACCCATTCTTGCGTTCGCCGTCTTGACACTCAATAGAGCACGGTGCCTGCGAAATCCGGCGGCGAGAACCACCATCCCGCATAAGCCTGAAGAGGCTTGCGGGACATTCCATTTATCGCGCGTATGCATGCCCGACTTGAGTGCGGCAGGCCGCGTTCAATTCCGGCACGCATTTGCCGCGCATGGATTTACAGGCCTCATCGCCCCGGCGCCGCTCCGTCCGTCACATGCGCAAAAAAGATGAAAGGTTTTGCCGCATCCGCCGATAACAAGCAAAGGCAAGACGCGTCTGCCCTTCACCGAATAGGGGGGTGTGAACGGTTGAGACGCGTTCATAAGCGGGGGCCGGGGAGGTTGCAAAGCCATAACGCCAGCCAAACCAATAGTGCGGGGGCTTCAAGGTCGGGCCTTTTGCATCGTCATTGGGGCCGTGCGCATTGTCCGGCGCGGGCCAGCTTACCTCACCGAAGCATAATGCCGTGCCAATAAACATCTTGAGAGAGCAATGGGTTTTGCCCCAGAGCGATTTCTTCCTGGGCCTGTACGGACTTACGTTACTGCTTATGGGATGGACCGCCTGGCGCCTGTACCGTACCCGGCCCAGTGAACGGTTCTGGGGGTGGTTTGCCGCGTTCGGGTTCCAATTCGGCCTGTTTCAATGGGTCGACATGTTCCTGTACAGCGTTCACGGCGATTTCGCCCCCGCATCCGCCCACACTGCCGTCTTCGCCCTTTCCTTCACGTTCCTGCTGCTGCTGGCCCTGGCACGCTTCCAGGGGCGCACCCACCGGAAGCGCCACGCCTGGCGCCTGCCTGCGGCAATCGTGGCCGCGGCGGTGGCCCTCTGGTGGTTTTTCGGCGAGGCCGAGACTGTGCTGCGGTTGTTGTTTGGGCTGGGCGGCGGTTTCGCGGCGGTTTGGGCGCTTCTTGCGCACAGCCGCGGCAAGTCTCGAGGAAGCGCCTCATTGGTCGCGGTGGCCGTGGGCCTGGCCACACTCAGCATCGCCGAAGCGACGTCCGTTTGTGCGGCCGGCTCCGCGGAAAATGGGTGGCGTGCCTTAACGTCGCTCACCGACATGAACCCGTCTTTCAAGGTTCACGTCGCCATTGTCACCATGGCGGCCCTCTGGTGGTACCGCAACCGGGCCCGCCTCGATTGGCACGAGGACAAGATCGCCTGGCGGCCGGCAACCGTCATGCTTACGTGTTTTCTGGGACTTATTCTCGTGGGGTGGATTACGTGCCAGAGCGTGGGCAAGTCCGCCGACGAGACCCTTCGCCGGGACCTTCTCGAAAAGGCCCGCCTCGCCGCGGCAACCCTCAGCCTGGACGATGTAAAGGCGCTGCAAGGGAAGTCCAGCGATGCCCAATCGCCCGCGTTCAAGAAGCTCAAGGCCCACCTGCACAATATGCGCGCCACCATGCCCCGGGCCCGATTCATGTATGTGATGGGCTACCGAAACGGCCGGCTTGTTTTTCTCGTGGACGCGGAACCTGAATTCTCCGAAGACTATTCGCCGCCCGGCTCCGTGTACGACGACCCCGGCCGGGACTGCCATCTGGCCCTCGACGAGAATACCCAGCTTGTGCGCGGCCCCACGCCCGACCCCTGGGGCGTGTGGGTCAGCGCCCTCATCCCCTTGAAGCTGCCGGGCGAGGATCGCCCCTCGACGCTGCTGGGGATCGACATGGGCGCGGAGCAGTGGAGCATCAGCATCAACCGGCACCGCCTGGGTCCGCTCCTGTTGTTGCTGATGGCCTGCTTCTTTCTGAGCTTCGCCTTCGAGTCCAACGTGCGCAACCGCGAGCAGGCGGGCTTCGTGGTGCGCCAGGGCGAGTTCATCCAGGCCCTGTTCGACGCCATTCCCGTTCCGGTGTTCTATAAGGACGAAGGGGGCCGCTATCGAAACTGCAACCCCGGGTTCTCACGCGACCTGCTCGGCCTCGCCAAGGAACAGGTGATCGGGCGAACCCTCCACGATTTCCTGAGCAGGGTTCTGCTCGACGATGCCGACGGGTACATCGCCCACGAGGCGAAGGTCACGCGCGGTGAACACGCCGTCTTCGAAGCGCGGGGCCTCACCCCCACCGGCGTGCGCGACTTCGAGTTCCACAAAACCCCTTACCGGGATTCCAAAGGTCAGACAAAGGGCATCATCGGCGTGCTGCTCGACATCACCGACCGCAAGAACGCCGCCCGCGAACTTCAACTCGTCAACCATCAGCTTGAACAGGCCATCTCGCGCGCCAACGAAATGGCCCTGAAAGCCGAATACGCCAACACGGCCAAGAGCGAGTTCCTGGCCAACATGAGCCACGAAATCCGCACGCCCATGAACGGAATCGTCGGCATGACCGGATTGCTCCTCGACACCGAGCTCAGCCTCGAACAACGCGAATACGCCGAATGCGTGCAGGGATGCGGCGAGCAGCTCCTGAGGATCATCGACGAAATTCTCGACTTCTCCAAGATCGAAGCCGGCAAAATGCGGCTCGAAACCGTCGACTTCGATCTCGAAAAGGCCATGGAAGACTGCTGCGAAGTCGTGGCCCTGCGCGCCGCCGAAAAAGGGCTCGAACTGACCTGCCTCGTTCATCCGGACGTGCCCACCCTGCTGCGCGGCGACCCCAGCCGGCTGCGGCAGATCCTCCTCAACCTGCTCAGCAACGCCGTGAAGTTCACCGCCAAAGGCGAAGTCTCGATCGCCGCGCGCCTTCAGGCCGACCAGGGCGAGAGCGTGACCCTCCACTTCGCCGTCTGCGACAGCGGCATCGGTATCCGCCCGGACGAATTGGCCTCCCTCTTTTCGCCCTTCGTCCAGGCGGACGGGTCCACTACGCGCAAGTACGGCGGCACGGGACTCGGCCTCGCCATCTCGAAGCGTCTCACCGAATCCATGGGAGGCCAGATCGGCGTCGAGAGCCGTCCCGGCGAAGGCTCCTGCTTCTGGTTGGACATTCCGTTCGGCCGGCAAGCCGCCGGCGGCGCGGTCGAGACCCTCGACGATTCCACACCCCTCGAGGGACTCCGTGTGCTCGCCGTGGATGACAATCTGACGAATCTCCACCTCATGGAGACGCTTCTCGATGCCGCGCGCTGCCACCACGACCAGGTGGCCAGCGGACCCGAAGCCCTCGCGCGCCTGCGCACCGCCTGCAAGCGTGGCGCGCCCTACGACGTGGTCATCATCGATATGGAAATGCCTGGAATGAATGGAGAGGAACTGGGTCTGGCCATTCGCGCCAATGCCGACTTCCGAAATCCGTCCCTGGTCATGCTTTCCTCGTTCAAGCATCCCGGCGAACACGCCCGCCTCCAGGAAGCCGGGTTCAAATACCATCTGAAGAAACCGATTCGGAAGAGCCAGTTGTACGACTGTCTTGTCACCATCGCCGCCCGGCGCGCCACGCCCGCCTGGACAAAGGCCCTGCCCAAGGCGCCCGCGGGAACGTCCTCGCCGAAGGCCGCCCCCTGGCGGCCGCATCGAATCCTGGTGGCCGAAGACAATGCCACCAACCAGAAGGTGGCCCTGTCCATCCTGTCCAAGCTCGGTTACCGCGCCGACGCCGTCGTAAACGGACTCGAGGTCCTTCGCGCGCTTGAAACCCAGCGCTACGATCTCGTCCTGATGGACTATCACATGCCCGAAATGGACGGATGCGAAGCCACGCGCGCAATCCGCCGCGCAGATTCCAGGGTCCTGAACCCGCGTATTGTCATCATCGGCCTGACCGCCAGCACCTTGCCGAAAGACGTTCAGCACTGCCTCGAAGCGGGTATGGACGACTTTGTGCCCAAGCCCGTCCATCCCTCCGACCTTGCAAACACACTCGAACGCTGGCTGCAAACGCCGCCCCAGGAGCCCCAAGAGGAGTTCCGGGAAGAAGCCGCAACGGTGCGATGCCCCCATTTCGATCGTGCCGAACTCTTGCACCGTGCGATGGGTGACGAGGAATTGGTCGAGACCATCCTCGGCATATACCTTGACGAACTCCCGAAGCAACTTGACCAGATGGAACTAGCCATCGCCCAAGACGATGCCAACCTGCTTCACCGGGTTGCGCACACCGTCAAGGGCGCCTCCGCCAACGTGGGC
>JAVEWL010000701.1:0-3342 GCA_034004565.1 FCB group bacterium
GGGGGGGGTAGGGGGGGTGGCACTTGGATTTTATCGAACCACCCCCAAACAAGTTTGGAGGTGGCATGTCCGGAAGGGGTTGTTTGCGGGATGAGCGTTCGGGTAGCTCACGAATCGAAAATCTAAAATCTGAAATCTAAAATCCCCTCACTCTGCCTCGCCGGTCACCAGGGGCTTCGGGTCCAGGGGCATATTCATCAGCGGAATGACGCTGTCGGGGTGCGATTCGACGCTGCGTTTGCGGGGCAGATGCGCCTCCTCCGGGCGGAGCAGGCACACGCGCTCGAAGGGCTTGTTCAGCGGGATCGGCGGCGGCGGGTTGCGGCGCAGCTTGAACGCGGCGGCCTCGGCGGCCTTGCGCAGGGCGGCCTGCGCGCGGGCCGGCGGCAGATGGATCGCGCCGGTGTTGCGGCGGCCGTAGTCGGTGGCGGTGCATTCCTCGCCGGTACCGGGGGTATTGCCGCGCTTGACCGAGCACGTGACTATGCCGGGCGCCAACCGCTCGGCTTCCTGTGTGAAGGCCAGGTCGCCGGCCGCGAAGAATGCCGGCACGCCCAGCTCCGCCGCGCACAAGGCCAACTGTCCGAACTCTCCGATAGACACGCCGTTCACGGACATATCTATATACTCGAAGGACTGGGTATGGGGCAGATGGGCATAGGGCGTGGACGCCTTGGCGTGCTGGCCAACCCAGGCGATGCCGTCGAAGCTCGAGTCGAGGTTGAACGGGAACCCGCAGGGCCATGTGCGGGCATACTCGACGCGGGAATCGAGGCGCTCGATATCGATGCCGCCCCAGCCGTGGCCGTCCGCCACCTGGACGTAGCTTGCGCCGGCCGCGAAGAACCCGTCCACCACGGCGTTCACCTCGCCGGTGAGCAGCCGGCAGGCGACATCGTAGAACCGATCCGTTGGCGCGCACCAGCCGTCCGACGCCTTCACGCACGACACCCCCTCGAGGTCCGTCATCAGCAATATCTTCACGATCAAGCGCTCCCGTTGGTTTTCCATAGTATAACGAACCCAACCCGGCTGGGACGACTGTCGCTGGGGGCATGCCCGCATGGCAACTCCGGGAAAGGTACGGATTTCTCTGGGGTTTTCACTCCGCAATGCAGCCGTAGCCCCGCTGGATTTGCCGCGCCCGGGGTGTTGCGTGAAATGAAATGGGAATCGACCGTGTTAAATGACATCGGAAGTGGCTATTCGTCAGCGCGTTGGAAACACGGGCGGAAGGCCGATGGGCTCCTTCGGAGCAAAAGTCCGAGGACGGGCCCGCACACCGCGTGTAGGCGCGATGTCCGCCCCCAGGCCACACCACTACGCAACAATCAGGGCTACGGTCCGCCGGATCGGGAATACCGAGCGGATCGATATTATGGGTTGCAAGTAAGACAAGCAAGGGTAGCTTACAGTGACTTCACGCAAGCGGTGGCAACAGATTTACGCCACGGATAACCCATTCCGGTTGCCACAGAGTCTCGTCAGGGTGCTCAGGAGATGCGTGAAAACCTGCGGGAGCACGGAACCCGAGACGGTTCAGTTCCTCTGGATTCACATCGTCAACGAGCCCTTCATCCCACAGCAATACCGAAACGGCAACTCATCCGGCAGCGATTTGTCCGCCGAGGAATGGCTGAACGTGGTCGACGAGGCCGCGGCCCTGGGCGCCGAGAGCTGCATCATCAGCGTCGGCGCGCCGCTCGCCGAGCGGCCGGAGGTGTGGGCCATCTGCGAATGGGCGCAAACCGTCCACGACATGCGGGTGGGCGTTTACGTCTACGGCGCGGCCGTCACCGAAGTCGACGTGCGCCGCCTCGCGCAGTTCAACAAGGAAAAGACCCGGCTCTTCGTCGACAGCGAGGATCTCGAACGGCTGCGCTACGCCGATGAACAGTACGGCGTCCAACTCTGCATCGCCGACGGGCTCGCCCCCGATGAGCCCGCCACGGCCTGCCACCTGCCCGAGAACATGACGTGCGTCTGCTCGAAGGGCGCCCTGTACACCTGCGGCCTGGTCCTGGGCAACGAACGCTTCCGCATGGGTCATGTCAACCGTGAACGTCTGGACGGCGTGATGGCGAACGAAGACCTGCCCCATCACATCCCCGAGGGCGCCGCGCCGGAGCTTCCGCGCCGCTGCAACGGTTGCCCGCCGCTGATGGAGCGGCGCATGCGCGGTCAGCACGGACACGGATAGAACAATTTTCGATTTCAGATTTTCGATTTTCGATTAGGAAGAGTGCGCCTGTAGGCAGGCGAAGCTCTCTCCATACTTCCCATAACTCCCATGACTCCCATACCTCCCATTCACAGAAAAGGCGGTCCCCGTTTCCGGAGACCGCTCTAATCGGTTCGTCATCCTCGCACGTATTACAGCACGATTTCCTTGTTCTTGCGCGAGGACTCGTAGATCGCGTCGATGATCTGCATGATACGCAGGGATTCCTCGGGCTTCACGCGCACGGGGAGATTTTGTTCGAGGCATTCGGTGAAATGCCGGATCTCCATGCGGTGGCCTTCCTGATTCGGAATCCAATCGAACACCTTGTTCACCAGCGCGCCGTTGTCGTAGCCGTAGACGCCCAGCGGATGCGTGTTGATGCCCGCCTTGTCGCCCAGCACCGACACGCCCCAGGTCTCCTCGGGAATGTTCGCGGCCCACGACACCTCGACCTGCATCGTGATGTCCTTCTCGAACCGGACGAACGCCGTGCAATAGTCTTCCACGTCGAATTCCTTGGGCGGGTAGGGCGTGCCCCAGTCGGCGTTGCAAAGGTCGCTGCGGTCGCCGAACTTGCGGTAGACCTTGCCGGAGACGGACACCGGTTTCGGGCAGCCCATGAGCCACACGCACAGGTCCATCATATGCACGCCGATGTCGATCAACGGCCCGCCCAGCGATTCCTTTTTGATATGGAATTTGCCCCAGCCGGGGATGCCGCGCTTGCGCAGCCACACCGCCTTCGAGGTGTAGATCTCGCCGAGTTCGCCGCGTTCGACGACCGCCTTGAGCTGTTCGGAGGCCGCCTCGAAGCGCATGTGCTGGGCCACCATGAGCTTTTTCTTGTTCTTCTTCGCGGCGTCGATCATTTGCCGGCCTTCTTTGGCGTTCATCGCCATCGGCTTCTCGACCAGCACGTTCGCGCCGCTGTTAAGGGCGTCGATCGTGATCGGCGCGTGCCAACGGTTTTGCGTGCAGATGTCGAGGATGTCGATCTCGTTCTCCTTGAGCATCTTCTTGTAGTCGAGATACGACTTCTTCGCACCGAAACGCTCGACGCCCATCTGCGCGCGCTCGGGAACGATGTCGCACGCGCCCACGAGTTCGACGCGCCCTTC
>JAVEWL010000702.1:0-3340 GCA_034004565.1 FCB group bacterium
CCTTCGTGCGCTTGCTCCCGTTTGCCCTGTCCGTTCGTATCCACCGCCCGAGAATGTGCCTGACCGCCATCGGGCAGGCAAGCGGGCCGATCAATCGAAAAGACGACTGCGTAGTGTACGGAAATCGGGGCTTTCCGTCAAACCGGGTCCGGAGCGGCGAAAGCAGTATCAAAGACAGGCCATTTTGCCGCATAATGCAGGCGCGATTCGTGGAAAGTAGAGCGGTCCCGGACACGCCGGGACAGACGGGGAGTGTCTATGGACGCGATCGAAGCCTTGCGGATGCGCCGTAGTGTGCGCGAGTTTCGCGACGACCCGGTGCCCAGGGAGATCCTGGAGGAAATCGTGGATTGCGGGCGCCTGGCGCCGACCGCCATTAACCTTCAGCCGTGGGAATTCGTTGTGGTGACCGATCCCGCCCTGCGTAAGCAGATCGCCGACGCCACCGACCATGGGCCGCATATTGCCGCGGCTCCGGTGTGCGTGGCCGTTTTCTGCAAAGATACCAAGTATTACCTCGAAGACGGCTGCGCGGCCACGGAGAACATCATGGTGGCCGCGCGGGCGCACGGTCTCGGCACGTGCTGGATCGCGGGCGACAAGAAGCCCTATGTCGAAGCGGTCCGGAAGCTCCTCGGGGCGCCGGAAGGCTACCGGCTGGTAAGCCTTGTCCCCGTCGGCTATCCGATGCACAATTCTTCACCCTCGAAGCGCCCCCTGCACGAAGTGCTACATTGGGAGCGGTTTGACTCCAGACCTTACTGAATCGGCGTCATCCGAACTGAAGCCGGGGCGCGGCCCCGATAAGGAAGGAGGAACACGCGCATGAGACGAAGCGGTGATTTCGGGAGGCGGCTGGCGGCCATGATTGTCCTGGTGGGAGCGTCGACGGCGTTGCTGGGGGCCGATCCCGCCGGCGTGCGGTTGGACGAAGGACGCGCGTACCTGGGCTTGCCACAACAGGAAGCGCACCTGGTCTACCGGTTCGACGGCGTCCCATTCAAACCCTACGTGGAACGCCTGCTGACCCCGTCCGGCGTGAACATCCTGCGCGACGCACCGTCCGATCACCTGCACCACCACGGGCTGATGTTCGCGGTGGCCGTCGACAACGTCAACTTCTGGGAAGAGAAGGAAGCGCCCGGGATCCAGCGGCACCGCGGCAACGTGAATGTGAAGTCGATCGCGCGCGTCCGCCACACCCTCACTGGAACCCTCGACTGGATCGATCCAAAGGTCGACAAGCCGCTCTTGGTCGAAGACCGCAGCGTCGAGCTGTATCAGGACGGCGATCTTGAGTACACGCTGGCCACCTGGGAATCGAAGTTTTCGCTGCCCGAAGGCAAGTCCGATGCGACCCTCGCCGGAAGCGAGTACTTCGGCCTGGGCATGCGCTTCGTCGAGTCCATGGACAAGGGCGGGCGTTTCTTCAATGCCGACGGCGCCGAAGGCGTCGCGGGCACCAACAAGTCGAAGTCGAAATGGTGCGCCTATACGGCGATGGCGGACGGCAAGCCGGTGACGGTCGCCATGTTCGATCATCCCGCGAATCTCCGGTATCCGGCGACTTGGTTTACCCTGGAGACCGGGTTTGCGTACCTCGCGGCCACGCTGAGCCTCAAGGAGCAGCCGCAGGTGATTACGGCGCCGCTGGCGTTGCGCTACGGCGTGGCCGTGTGGGACGGGGAGGCAAAGCCCCGGGCGATTAACAAGGCGTACGAGCAGTGGTTGAAGATCGTAAACGATCCATCGTGGCGGACGGTCCAATAGCGTTGACGCGAAAGGGGAGTTGGACAATGAGCGAGAAGCACATGCAAGGCGAAGCGAATTCGGGTATGGGCCGGCGCGACTTCCTGCGTGCGGCGGGCGTCGCGGCGGCGACCGTGGCGGGCACGCGGGCCTTTGCACAGGCGCCCGCGACGGCGGCCGGCGCGAACGACCGCATCGGCGTGGGCGTCATCGGCTGTGGCGGACGCGGCAATGCGCACCTGGGGACGCTGCGCAAGCTGAAGGAAGCCGGCGACGACACCTTCGAGATCGTCGCCGTCAGCGACGTCTACCGGCCCCGCCTGAACAAGGCCGCCGACGAGTACAAGGTCAAGGGTTACATGGACCACCGCGAATTGCTCGCGGATCCCAATGTCGACGCCGTGTGTATCGCCACGCCGGACCACATCCACGGCTACCAGGCCATCGACGCCGTCCGCGCCGGAAAGCACGTCTACTGCGAAAAACCGGTGACCCACTGGCGCCAATTCGACTTGACCAAGCAACTTAACGAAGAGGTCAAGAAGGGGAGCGTCCGCTTCCAGTTGGGGTCACAGGGCCAGTCCGACCCCGCGTGGACCCAGATGCGCAAGCTTATTCAGGAGGGCCTGATCGGGCAGCCCATCGTGGCGGAGTGCGGCTACTTCCGCATCGGCGACTGGGGCGAGGCGGGAATGCCCATCGACGATCCGAACGCGCAACCGGGGGCGGACCTGAATTGGGAGGCCTTCCTGGGCGACTCGCCGAAGCGCGACTTCGACGTGAGCCGCTTCTTCCGCTGGCGCATGTACGAAGACTACGCCGGTGGCCCGGTGACGGACCTGTATCCGCACTCCCTGACGCCCGTGGTCTATATGATGGGTGCGGGGATGCCGAGCTCCGTCGTGGCGTCGGGCGGGAAATTCCGTTACGACCAGCGCGAAGTGCCCGACACCTTCAGCGTGCTCATTGATTACCCCGAGAAGTTTACCATCGCCGTCCTGGGAACGCAGGGCAATGCGTACTCGGCGACGGGCGGCCGAGGCGCGGGCGGCCGCATCCCCGTCGTTCGTGGCTGGGACGGCACTCTGACCGTGATGAACGACGAAGTGGCGTTCATCCCCGCCGGCGGCTCCGACAAGCCGGAAAAGACTTTCCCGCTCGAACGCAAGGAAAGCCAGGAACTCTACTGGAAGGACTTCTTCCGCTGCTGCAAGACCGGCGACGAAACCCTGAGCCCCATGGACCTCGCGTTCCGCGTCCAGACGGCGCTGCAGATGGGCTTCCTGAGCTTCCGCGAAGGCAAGACCGCCAAGTTCGATCCGGCCGAGCAGAAGATCGTTTTGTAGGGCGTTGGTGAGAGATTGCGCCTGAGGAAATGGGAAGTATGAGAGTAATGGGACCTATGGGAGTTATGCGCCCATAGGTCCCATTTAATTGAGAGAAGCTAAACGGATTCGTTTGGGGCGAGCAGCAGCGCGCCTACGAGGACAAAGGCTTCGCCCAGCGCGCAAACGTCGATGGTGAAGCGGTCGCGGTAGGGGCCGAATACGCGTTCCGTGACGGCGGCCCGCAACGGTACAAGCAGCACCTC
>JAVEWL010000703.1:0-3332 GCA_034004565.1 FCB group bacterium
GGGGTAGGGTGAGGGGAGCCCAAAGTCTCATGCCTTCTTCTCGTCCTTGCTGTCGTTGTGGTCCTTGCAGTCCTTCCCTCACCCACACCCCCAAGCCATGAAGCCGGCTTGGGGGTGCCACAAAGTTTTGGGAGATCGCTGGGGCGTGAGGGAATTCGATGTAATGGAAAGAGCCGGCTCGAAAGCCGGCTCGTTTTGTCACTCGAGGCTATGGGGCGCCGTGGGGCCTACAACCGCACGGTCTCTCCGCTGGCGGCGGAGCGGTAGATGGCCTGGATTACCTCGACGGAGCGGCGGCCTTCGTGTCCGCCGATGACCGGATCGCGGTTCTCGATGATGGCGTGAACGAAATCCTCGATCTGCCGGCGGTGGCCTTCGGACTTGAGGTTCGCCACGGGGTCGGCCGCACCGCTGCCCAGCACCGATTCGCTCATTTGTTCCTGGCGGATCCGCTCGTCTTCCTCGGTCTCTTCTTTGAACTTCCAGAACTTCAGGTTGCCGTCTTCGATGACGGCGGACCCATCGGAGCCGTGCACCTCGACCCGTGCGGGATGTCCGGGCCAGATGGCGGTACTGCCTTCAATGACGCCCATCGCGCCGTTTTCAAAGGTAAGCATCGCGCAGGCCAGGTCCTCGACTTCGAGGCCTTCGTGGCCAATGGCGGTTGTCTTGGCCGTGACTTCCGCGACGGGTCCCATGAACCACAGCAGGAGGTCAATCTGGTGAATGCCCTGGTTCATGAGGGCGCCGCCGCCGTCGAGACTGCGGGTGCCGCGCCACTGGCCGCTCTTGTAGTATTCGTCCGACCGGTACCACTTGATATACGCGTCGCCGAGCACGAGCCGCCCGAACCGCCCCGCATCGAGGGCCTTCCGGACGTATTCGGGGCCTTCGGCAAAGCGGTACTGGAAGATGCAGCCGAGTTTTACGCCGGCGGCCTTGGTCGCGGCGATGAGACGATCGATCCGGTCGACGCTGACCTCGAGGGGTTTCTCCGACATGATGTGTTTGCCGGCCTGGGCGCAGAGTTCGCCCATCTCGGCGCGCATGCCGCTGGGCACGCAGAGGCTGATGGCCTGGATATCGTCGCGCTCGAGCATTTTGCGAAAATCGGTGTAGTAGGCCTCCGCCGAAAACCGCTCCGCCATGCTTTTGGCATTCTCTTCCCTGACGTCGGATACGGCCACGAGGCGCGCGGCCGGGATATTGGCGATGCTTTCGGCGTGAATGGGGGCGATGTTCCCGCAACCGATAATTCCAAAGCCCACTTGCGACATTCGGTTCTCCCGCTGTGCTGTGCGCCTCCCGGCAGCGGGGAAGACGCTTCCAATCGGTAGGGAACCGCGCTTGCGATTCCCGGACGCCTGAGTATAAAGGATTCCCCCGCGCCCTTGGCAAGCTCAAGGGAAAAGGCCACCACGACCGGTCCCACGAGACCCTGAAATGGGGCGGCCCCGCCGGGCAATTGCTTCGGCAGGGCCACCCTTCGTGCATGAAGGAGAATAGGGTTGCGAGGAGGTACGCCAACTCCGCGCTCCGTCGGGAGCGGCTACTTGTTGGGTTTGGCGTCTTCGGCCGTGTTTTGGATGGTCTCGCCTCCCTTTTCGACGTCCCTGCCAAAGCCTTTGAACGTGTTGCAGCCGACGGCGACAAAAACGGAGGTGAGCAACATACCGAATACGAAGAGACGAATGAACTTCATCTGAGGGGACCTCCTAAATTGGGGGGGGGACGACCGGTGTCGTCCGGAAGTAGTATGGAACGCAGGTACCCAGCGCTGGGCCGGGCCACGTACTCCATTAGTAGTCTTATACCCCGAACGGCGGATGTTAAGCAAGTATACCGCTCTCTTAAGTCGGGGTTGATGGAGCACAGGACGCCACAAACAAAGGCGCCCCAAGGATATACCCTGAGGCGCCTATGCCAAATTCGATCGAAGAAGTAGGATCGGAACTACTGGGCCGGAGCTTCCGTCGTGGGAGGCGTCGTGCCGTCGGTGGCCGCGGGGGCAGGCTCTTCACTGGCGCAACCGGCGATAGCAACGGACGCGACAAGCGCCAAGGCAATCATAGCGAGTCTAAAGAACTTCATTCTCCAAGGCCTCCTTCATGCAGACAGTCCCTTGTGGAGGCACGAGCGCAGACTGTCCAAGATTGCCACTCGTGCCGAACCAGCGCACGCTGGTTTCTCGCATTCCGCAGGTGTAAGCCGATTGGCGCGGCCTGTCCGGCCGTCGCCCAACCCGCAACACCGAACCCATTATATATCAGCACACTTGTAAGTCAAATGAAAAATGGGTCAATTTCCGATCAATTCGGCAATTACACCGTTTCGTGGACCGTGCGGATAAGATGCACAACGTTCTCGAAGGGCGTATCGCGCAGCAGACCGTGGTCCAGGTTAAAGACGTGGCCTCGATGGCCGCCCGAGGCGATGCATACCCTGGCGGCGGCGGCTATTTCGTCCAGGCTGCCCTCGGCCAGGAGCCGGTTGCTCAGGTTTCCCTGCACGACGCACCCGTCGCCCAGCCGCGCCCGGGCTTGGGCGATGTCCAGGCCGCCCGGAAGGCTTACGATATCCGCGCCGGCAGCGCCCAACGGCGACACGTCCTCAATCTCGCGCGCAAAGACGATCGTTTTTACCTTGCCGCGCAGGCCGTCGAAAATCCGCTGTTGATACGGCAGCGCGAATTCCGCGTATTGTTGCGGCGAAAAGAGATATGCCGCCGACTCGAACAATTGCACGGCTTCCGCGCCCGCCTCGGCCTGGAGAAGCAAATAGTCGATCGTCAGCGTCGAAAGCTTGTCGAGCAACTCGTGCAGCGCGGCCGGATCGTCGCGCATGAACGACATGGCCGCCTCGGCGCTGTCGCCGAAGCTTCCGCCTTGGGCCAGAAACACCGCCAGCGTCAGCGGCGCGCCCGCGAACCCGAGCACGGGCATCTCTCCGTCCAGTTCCGCCTGCACCTTCTTCAGCGTGTCCGGCACAAACTGGAGCTTGTCCGCCACATCGTACGGACGCAGCGCCCGGACATCGTCGCGGCTGCGCACCGGCCGCTCGAGCACCGGGCCGGGCTTGAACAGAAACTCGGCGCCCATCGGTCCGAGCAGCGTCAGGATGTCCTGAAAAAAAATGATGGCATCCACGCCGAACCGCCTGGGCAGCAGGGATGCGCGTGCGGCGATTTCCGCGTTGCGGAACATGTCGTGCAACGCGAGGCCGCATTCGCGTTTGAGGCGGTTGTACTCGGGATCCGTGCGGCCGGCCTGCCGCATGAGCCAAACCGGCAGCACAGGCGTGTGTTCACCCCGGGCCGCGCGCACAAAGCGATC
>JAVEWL010000047.1:0-15566 GCA_034004565.1 FCB group bacterium
TGTGGACGGAAAACAGGGACTGTTCCACTTTTGATGAGCCAAGACCCACCTGCGGAGCCCCCAGCCTCCCTTCCGCCCCAACAGGCAACCAGTCCCGCCAGCCAAAAGTGGAAACTGTCCCTGCTTTCCGACCAAGCCAACAATCCCGATGAATCAACACGCAATGGGCATTTCATAGCTCCCATACTTCCCATAACTCCCATGCTTCCCATTCTCCAAGCCGGAAAGCAGGGACAGTTTCCACTTTTGGCTGGCGGGACTGGTTGACTGTTGGGGCGGAAGGGAGGCTGGGGCTCCGCAGGTAAGCCTTGGCTCAGCACAAGTGGAACAGTCCCTGTTTTCCGCCGCGGGGAATGGGTCTTATGGGAAGGATGGAGCGCTCTTCATCTTGCCAATCTTGTAAATCCTGTCAAAAAGCTCTTGCAGTTCTTTGCGTCTTTGTGCCTTGCTGGTGATCTTCTGAAGCAAAACACCCCCAAGCCATGAAGCCGGCTTGGGGGTGCCACAGGGGCCGTGTACAGGGGCTACTCTTCAGGGGTTTTGCGAAGGAGACGCAGGTCGGGTTCCGGGGTCGACTGAGGGTTGAGGGGCTGCGTTTCCCCCATGGGCTGTACCCTTATAATTCTCGAGTGGGCTGGCGGATCGGGCGCGAGCGCGGACGCCTTGCGCACGAGTTCTACGAATTCCGTCCGGTAACCGTAGGGGTCTTTGTCCATCGCGTACTCGGCGAGAACAAGAGCGTCGTCATACGACGAAGTGCCCTTATACGGCGAGTTGCGCAGGAGCATGCCGAACTGCGCGACCGCCGCGGCGAAGCGGAAACTCGGCGTGGCTTGCGGGAGTTTGCCGCCGGTGTCGCGGGCGGGGTACTCGAGGAGCTTGCTCGTGTCGCCGTCGGGGGCCTTGTAGCGCAGCTTCAGGGTGAAGAGTTCGTCGCTGGTGGACTCCGCTTTGGGCTGGACGGGCTGCTGATACTTCAGCGGGTCGACGTTGGGGTTTCCGGGGGTCCTTGCGCCGGGGGGCACGAGTTCGTAGAGGGCTGTGACGCTGTGGCCCGCGCCGATTTCGCCGGCGTCCTTCGTGTCGTCGTTGAAGTCTTCCTTGGCCATGATGCGGTTCTCGTAGCCGATGAGGCGGTAGGCCTGTACCTTCGCGGGGTTGAACTCGATTTGGATCTTCACGTCCTTCGCGATGGTTACGAGGGTGCCGCTCAGACCTTGGACGAGCACCTTGCGCGCTTCGTTCAGGGTGTCGATGTAGGCGTAGTTGCCGTTGCCCTTGTCGGCGAGCTGTTCGAGGTTGGCGTCCTTGAGATTGCCCATGCCGAAGCCGAGCACGGTGAGGAACACGCCGCTCTTGGCCTTCTCCTCGATCATGCGCGTGAGTTGGCCCGCATCCGTCACGCCGACGTTGAAGTCGCCGTCGGTGCAGAGGAGCACGCGGTTCGTCGCGCCGGGCAGGAAGTTCTGGATGGCGGTCTCGTAGGCGAGCTGGATGCCCGCGCTGCCGTGGGTCGAGCCGCCCGATTCGAGTTGGTCGATCGCGCCGAGGATCTTCGCCTGCTCGTTGCCGGGCGTCGAGGGCAGCACGAGGCCCGAGCTGCCCGCGTAGACCACCATCGCGATGCGGTCGCGCTCGTCGAGCTGGCGCACGAGCATCCGCAGGGCTTCCTTGAGGAGGGGCAGTTTGTTCTCCGGCTGCATCGAGCCCGACACGTCGATGAGGAACACGAGGTTGCTCGCGGGCCGCTCGTTCGCGGCCATTTCCCAGCCCTTGAGGGCGACGCGCGCCAAGCGGTGCTCCGGCGCCCAAGGGCACGCCGCCACTTCGATGTGCGACGCGAACGGGATGCTCTTGTCAGCGGGCGGCGCGTAGCCGTAGTCGAAATAGTTGAGCAACTCCTCGATGCGCACGGAATCCGGCGGCGGCATCGTCCCCTGCGTGAGGAAGCGCCGCACGTTCGAATACGACGCCGTATCCACATCGATCGAGAAGGTCGACAATGGCTCCTGCGTCACGTCCTTGAAGGGATTGTCGGTGATCTTGTCGTAGGCCTCGGTGTTGTGCCCGGGCCAATAGACCTTGTTGGGGTCGTTGAAGGCCGCTGCATCGGCGCCCTCTTCGCTGAAGTCCGCATTTATCCTTACATGAGCCATTTGATGGGAAACAACAGTCCCCAGCTCCGGGCGATCTGCAAGACCGTCACCGTCTTTGTCGGACTTTGCCGGTAAGTCCTCGGGCAACCCGTAGGTCGCCGTGTCCCGTACCTGGAGAGAACCGCCTACGGTGACATTTGTCAATCCACGAGGCGGTTCCGATTTGGACTCACTTTCCCGCAGGGCCGCGCCCCACATTTCCTCGGCCTGGATGTAGCTCTGGTACACTTCGACGTCGCCGTTCAAATCGACGTCGCCGCTCAAATCAGTTCGTCCCCGTGCCAGCTCGCGGACCTGCTCCTGGACGCTGGGATCCTCGTAATTTAGGTTGTTCAGCATTTCGGATCTAGGAATTGGGGGACCGTTGTGGTCGGTAACGAGATACCGTTCCTTGCCTTCCGGCAGGCCCTTGGCCAGTCTCTCCGCTTCCCGCGCGGCGGGCGACATGCTGCTTTCCTCGGATGCTATTTTGAAGCGGCTTTCCCCGCTTCTGGACGGGGTCGGCAGGAACAGAACCGTTGCGCCAATCAGAACGACCACGCCCGCAGCGACGGCCAGCCAGGAAGTTCGGGGCCTCGAACGCGGCATGACGACCTTTAGCTTGGCCTCGATATCCGCGCGCTGGTCGGGGGCCAGTTCGGCCGGCTGTGCCTCGTGCAACGCTTCTCGCGCGAAGGCGGCCGTGGCGCGGAGTTCGGCCACGGCCTCCTGCGCGGCCTCATCCCCCATGATGAACTCTTCCACGGCTTGGCGTTCGGCGTCGTCGAGTTCGCCGAGGACGTAGGCCGTCAGTTTTTCCATATCAAGCGTCATGGCGTTGTACCTCCCGGGCGAGGTCGATGTGACCCGCCCGCAGCCGTCCGCGCACCGTGTCGAGCGCTTCGGCGATTAAACCGCTTACCGTTCCCAGCGACACGCCCATGATCAGGCCAATCTCGCGGTAGGTCAGTTCGTCCTGGAATTTGAGTCGGAAGGCCTCCTGTTGCCGTTCCGGCAGGGCGCGCAGGGCGTCGAGCACCATCTGCTGCGTCTCGCGGCCTTCGGCGAGGTTCCCGGGAGAGGGGCCCTTCGCCGGGAAGGCGTTTGCCGTCTCCATTGGTAGCGGGTCCATACGACCCTCCTTCTTGCGCACGTCGAGCGCGCGATTGCGGCAGACCGTGTAGAGCCAGGCCGCGAGGTGTCCGTCCACCTTGGCCCGGTCCGCCTCGCACAGCTTCAGGAAGGTGTCCTGCACGACGTCGCGCGCCGTCTCGAGGTCACCCGTGAAGCGCGAGGCATACCGCAGCAAGGGCCGCTCGAAGCGGTCCAATGCGGCGCGTATCCACTCGGCTTTCGACACCGGTCTGCCGTCCATTGCGTTTGAATTCCCTTGCCGACGTTCGCGAACTGTCGTCAATGGTACAACGATTGGGGGGAGGATTTGTTCAGGAACGAAGAACGAGGAACGAAGAACGAGGAAAGAAAGAGCGGGGAGACGGCTCGCCAAAGATTACCGTTCTTGCTCCTTCTTTCCTCGTTCTTCGTTCCTCGTTCCTCGTTCCTCGTTCTTCTCTTCCTAGCCGTGGACTTCTTGCCAGAGGTCGGCGATGCGGTCTACCTTGGCGCGGACGAGTTGGGCGCGGTCGAGCAGGTCGCGGTAGATGCGCAGGGTGGCTTCGGCGAGATGCATGGGGTCGGCGCCCTCGAGGTTGTCGCGCTCGAAGCGGGCGATCATCACCAGGGGTTTGCAGGCGTCGTGCAATTCGCCGAAGATGCGGATGTCCTCGTCGAGGCGGACCATCTCGGCGACGAGCTCGCGGGCGCGGCGGGTGATCTTGCCGCCGCGCAGCATGGCGAGGAGTTCCTCGGTAAGCATAACGCCGTGCCGGGCGGTTTCGGTGAGCTTGTCGAAGACGGCCTGCAATTCGAGCCGCCACGATTCGATCTGCGCATCGCCGCCGGGCGAGTGGTGCCACAGGAGCGACGCGAGACTCTCCTTCTCGGCGCGGTCGCTGGTGTTGTGGCCGAAGGTCTCGAGCCACATCGCGCGATAGGCCATGCGCAGCATGTTCGTGAGGGTCATGGGCCGGCGCAGGACGGGGTACCATTCGAGGCAGCCGTCCGGCGCGAAGCGCGACATGTGCAGCTCGACGGCGCTGAACGAGTGCGAGTCGACGATCTGCGGCACGGGATCGTAGGCGTCGCTCTGCATGAGCAATTCGACGGCTTTCAGCACGTGTTCGGGCCGGATCGTGTGGCGGTCGACGCGGCCGTGCGGGTCGTCGACGCGGCCGAGGTGTTCGCGGCGCGCTTCGATGGCGCAATGGCCCGAGCCGTAAGGACCGGTCTCGCGGAAATGGACGTAGCCCACGGACACGAGCGCCACGGGGCATTCCACCGCGGCGGCCACGTGCATGGTGCCGGTGTCGTTGGTGACGAGCACGCTGCAGCGTTCGAGCAGCGCGGCGAGTTGCGGAAGCGTGGTCTTTCCGAAGAGCGGCACGGCGGGCACGGCGCTGCGGCGCTGGAACGCCTCGCCGAGGTGCGCCTCGCGCTCGACCCCCGCCAGAAACAGCCTCGCGCCGAAACGTTCGACCAATTCCTTGGAGAGCGTGGCGAAATAATCCACCGGCCAGCGCTTGCGCTCTTCGCTCGCGCCCAGTTGCAGGCATACCAGCGTGTCGTTCTGTCCGATGCCGTTTTCGGCCAGGAGCGCGTCGATGAATTGGCGGTCCTCGTCGCGCACGTCGAACACGACCTTCGGCCGCAGGGGCGACGGGTCGGCGAAATTGCGCGTAATATCGCAGAAATTGAGCGCGTTGTAGTCGCGGTGCAGCACGCTGGTGAAGAAGTAATTGGTCCAGCCGCCGCGCAACACGAAGCGCCAATCGTCGCTGAGGTGTGCGCCGACGACTTCCGGCACGCCCGCGAGCTTCAGCAGCATTGCCGAGGCGATACTGTGGGTGATGTTGTAGACGCGGTCGTAGCCGCCCTCGCGGATGCCTCGGATGTAGCCGTCGGCGATTTCGTAGGCATCGAGAAGCTTGTCGGCGTCCTGCGACTTCATATCCTGAAACATGCGGTCCTCGTCGTAGACCGTGATCCCGTTGATGTCGGGATTGCGTTCGAGGACCATCCGGCCGAGGTTGCGCGCGAGCACGTCGATGGTGGCGCCGGGATACTGGTGGCGCAGCGCGCGGAACAGCGGCGTTGACTGGAGCACGTCGCCCATGCGCATCAGTTGTGTGATGAGGATCTTCATGAGGCGTCCGCCGCCGCGAAAAGGGCCTCGGCCATCTTGCGCACCTCGTCCATGTACGCAAAGACGCCTTCCGGGTGCGAGCGCTTTAACGGATCCGGAGTAAGCCGTTCCATGATGGCCTCGAGCGCGAAGGGCGCCTCAGCCGGCAATGACGCGAGGTAGCGGCCCAGGTCGGTGTCGCGGCCCACGCGCTCGACCACTTCGCCGACGCTGCGCTGCACCGTGATGCCCTTCCGCAGGATGCGGTTGCCGCAGCGTTCGAGCAGGATGTCGAGCATCTGCTGCGCGCGGCGGTCGTAGGTGTGATCGCGAAGGGCCCGCTCGCGCGCCCGCGCCGCGTACTGTTTGCGTTCGTCCTCGTGCGCCAGGAAACGGTCGATGAGGCCGCGCAACTCGACGAGGTCGCGATAAACAGGAACCTCGGTCTCGAAGTCGAAGAAGGCATCGAGGCCCTTGCAGGGATCGCAGACCTGGAACCCGCCGCAGGCCGCCACTTCGAACACGCGCGGGTTGATGGCGTCGCACTCGGGATCGACGCCCTGATGCGTTGCGCTCGAGTGCAAGTTGAGGTTCACTTTCGTCGCCGCGACGATCTTCGCGAACTGCTCGGGCGTGAAACGCTTTTCGGGGTTTTGCACGAGGGCGTAAAGATCGCGGGCGTCCCATTCGACGCCCCACAGCTTGAAATTGTAGTCGGTGAGGCCCGCAAAGACCTGCTTGCGGTTGTAGTATCCCGCGCCGGCGAACGAAATGTCGCAGCCGAACTCGCCCCACTCTTCGGGGGTGAGATCGACGGGCTTGTGGATCTCGGGGTCGCAGCCGGTGTTCACCACCGCGTGCGACGCGCAGCCGATCGCGGTCAGTTTCTCCTCGAATTCGCCCGGCTGGATGTGGAAAAAGCAGTCGTAATACGGCGCGATTTCCTTCCAATAGGGAAGGTGCCGCCAGTTTTCGACGTACCAGAAGGCCGTGGCGATGCCCGCCTTGGCGAGGCGTCCCGGGAAAGTCTTCTGCACGGGCGCCTGGGCCATCACGATGCAGATGTCGGGCGCGAACTCCGCCACGCGGGCGTAGCTCCATTCGCCGAGGAAGTTCACCAGCATCGCGCTGAGTTCCGCGGCGGATTGCTTGGTCTTCACGGTACGGGTCGCGACGTCGTACAGTTCCCAGGCCTGGCTGTTGTCCACGAGAAGCGTGCGGTGACCCAGGCGCTTAAAGGCGCGTTCGAGGTACGACGCGATGGGCAGCGAGCCGCCGTACATGGGACCCACGACCGCCACGCTCAGCCGCTGGCGTTTCAGGGACGCGCTCGCGAGGAGCGCCCGCATGCGCTCGGTCCACTGCGGATGAAGGCTCGCGGTGGGCGGGTGGACCAATACCTGCGGCAGCCGGCCGGCGAATTCGGCGAAGGCCGGATCGGCCGCGACGGCCTCCGCGTCGCCGACGCCCAGGAGCACGTTGGAGTTGCCCAGCGGCCCTTCCACGGCGAGCCGGGCCACGGCGGGATCGGGTTCGACGGCCATCACGGCCACGCCCAATTCGGCAAGCGCGAGGACGGGATAGCCCAGCCCCGTGCCCAGCACGAGCACGGGCCGCGACGGGTCGATGCCCGCGGACTCGATAAGCCGCGTGGCCTCTTCCCGAGGACGGTACCGGCTGTGAAGCAGCACGGAACCCACTTTCAATGTCGGATCGCCGCCCCGCCCCTCGACCACTTCGAGTCCGGGCGGAACGGGCACCTCGCGCAATTCCGCGAGCCACTCACGCGCCGGTTTCATTGTTCCCCCTAGAGGGTCTCCTGCAACGCCCGTACCCCGGGTTCGTCCGGGAACAGGAGCAGCAGCATTTCGAGCCGCTCCCGCGCTTCGGCCGTTTGCCCAAGCCCCTGAAGCAATTGCACGTGCCGGCAGGCCATTTCGGCGTTGCCGGGATAAAAATCCACAAAGCGGCGCAGGTAGGGTTCGGCTTCTCCGAGCCGTCCCAACCCTTTTGCCGTCTCCAGAAGATGCCCGACCACCGCCTCATTGTCAAAATTTCGTTCGAGGGCGGTTTTGAAATGCTCGAACGCCTCCTCGGGACGGCCCTCGTCCTGCTCGATTAGACCCAGGCCCGCCGCCGCGCGGTCGTCGTCGGCATCGGCCATGGCCGCGCCCTCGAAAAGGGTTCGCGCCTCCGCGTATTGGCGCAGCGCCACGAGCACGAGGCCCAGTTCCGTGGCGATTTCCGGGCGGTACTCGGCGGCAAGCGCCTCGCGGTACAGCGATACCGCCTCGTCGAGGTTGCCGAGACGGCCGCAGGCCTTCGCCATGACGCGGCGCCGCTCGATGGGGTCGTCGCCGTGCGCCTTATTGGCAAGGTTGTAGGCGCTTTCGTTCTCGCCCGCATCAAGGGCACGCCGCGCCTCTTCGAGGCCGCGCGCACCGGGTTTCCCCGCAACGAGCAGGTACTGGAACGTGCGGAAATCCTGGTACTCGATGTCCGAGACGTCCTGCATGAGCATACGGCCCATGCGAATCGAGCCGTCTGCGGCGCGCGGAAGCATTTCCGGCGGCACGATGCACAGCGGCTGCATGGCCTGGAGTTCGAGGCCGGCGTCCTGAATGAGCGCCGGCAATTCCGCGCCGGTGAAGAAGCGTAAGTGCGTGCGATCGAGGATGCCCGCGTCGGCATAGGGCCAGCGCCCGTGCGCGAGCGTCTGCACGACCTGGTAGAAGCGCACGTTCGGAATGCTGATGACGAAGTGTCCGTCCGGCGCAAGCACGCGCGAGAGTTTCTTCAGCGCCGCGACGGGATCGACGAGGTGTTCCAAAACGTCGCCGCAGCAGATGCAGTCGAAATGCCCGTCTTCATACGGAATGTCGAGCTTCTCGAGGTCGCCGAGCAGGGCGTTGTCGAGCACGGTTTTCGCGCGTTTCCAGGCCGACTCGACCGTCTCGATGCCCACGACTTCCTCGGTGCCGCGTGCCTTCAACGCGCGGCCAAACGCGCCCTCGCCACACCCCACGTCGAGGATGCTGCGCGCGCTTCTGGGCACGTGGACCATCAATTCGGGACGCGGCGAGCCGTAGTAGCCTTCCGCATGGCTGCGGATGCCTTCCGTGCGCATCGCCTCGACGACGATGTTCATCATCTCGGTCATGCGGCAGTCGTAGGTGTGTTTGTCCAGGACCTCGGATTGGCCGGCGACGGCAATGCATTCGCGGGCCACTTCATCGGCGAGATACTTTTCGATGAGGCCGCAGGCGTCCTCGTCGCGCCGGTAAACGGCAAGGTGCTTTCCGTCTTCGAACAGTTCCTCGAGACCGTCGGCTTCGTCGGTAATCAGCATCGCGCCCGAAGCCATCGCCTCGAAGACGCGCATGTTCACGTCGCGGTTTACGCAGGCGTTCACCACGATCTTCGCGCGCGAATAGATGTCCGCCATCTCGTGCGGCCAGAAGCGGCCGATTTTGTGGTTCGGAAACCGTTCGCGGATGCGCTTGAACAGGTTCTGCCGCCGGTTATTCGAGTCGGTGAGGCTGCCGACGTAAGCGATGTCGCAGGTGCGCTCCTGGGGCGGCAGGTCGTGCAGTTCGGGCGAGCAGGCCAGCGGCAGCCAGTGCACCCGCTTCAGGCCCGCCTCGACGAACGCGGGCACCTGGGCCTTCTGCGCCATGAACACGAAATCGAATTCCTTGGCCACGTCGATGCGCGTCTGCGGATCGATATGCGTATCGATGAGGTAGCAGATCCGCGGCATGCGCAGAAGATCGACGTCCTCCGCGAGTTGCTTCATGCCGCTGTCGACCCACAGGTACAGTTCCGGCTCGAAGGTCTCACGTACGCCGGCCATGACCTCCGCGTAGCGCGCGCCCATCGGCGCGTCGACCTGGTGCGGCGCGTAGGCCGGAATCGGCTCCTGGAAACCCCAGTTCGTCAGCACGGCCTCGGGAATGCGCAGGCCTGCGGTGACGAGGTTCTGCGTCTTGCGCAACGCCCGTTCGAGGTAGCGCGCCGTGGTCATCGGCGACGCGATGTACTCCATCATCATGTTCGAGCGCGTAACATTGGCGGCGCGTGCGGCGGCCTTCTTGCGGTAGCGCCCCGACTCGATGCCCCACTCGATGGCGGCCTTCCATTTCTCGACGAAGGCCTCGATGGGGAACTCGCGCGCGACGGTTTCGCGGCCCTTCGCGCCGAGCTCGCGCGCGCGGTCCGGATCGTTCAGCAATGCGCGCAAATGCGCGTTCAACGTGGCGGCATCCGTGCCGACGAGGCCGTCCACGCCGCCGGTGATGGGGCTGGTGCGGTTCGCGAGCGTGACGACCGGCGTGCCGCAAGCCATCGCTTCCAGCATCGCGAGGTTGTAGCCGTCTTCGTATTCTTCGCGCGTAACGTGCAGCAGGCAGCGGTGCGCGCGGAAGTTCTCGAGCAAATCTTCAAAGGAAGCGGAAGGGCGCGCGTTAGGAATCGACGGATCTTCGCCCAGCACGCGGTTCGGCAGGCCCGCGCACGCGGCTTCCTGCAGGTCCACGTCGAACATGAGGTTTCGCGCGCGCATGGTATTGCCCACGCGCAGCACCTCGGCGCGATCGCCCCGGTAGCCGCCGTAGTCCTCGACGTCGATACCCGGCCGGATGACCGCGCCGGTGATGCCGTAGTCGTCGCGCTTCGATTCGGAAATGAACACGAACCGGAAGCGCTCGAACAGCCGCTCGAGCATGGCGTCGTAGGCCTGGCCTTCCTGGACCCCGCCCGTGATGGTCGTCTTCAGGTACGTGCGCCGGTTGTGGCAAATCAACAGGGCCGGCGCGTCGCAGGTATAGAGGTCGGCGGCGTTGTTCTCGTTGTGCGCGATGACAAGGTCATAGCGTCCCGCGGCCAGATCCTGCCGCCACACGGACTCCTCGACAAACGTGAGGTTCTTGGGCGCGGGCCGAAATTTCGTCTGCCACTCGCGGCGAAACGGCGGCTTGTCAAAGAGCCCCACGGTAAACGGTAGCCCCGTCTTCGCCATCAGGCAGAGATAAGGCTCATGGAAATTGAACGTGAGAATGCGCGGCGTGGCCATGGGCGCGGCCGCTTACGCGGACTGCTGCGCGATGTGCCGGCGCAGGGCGGCCACAATCTCGGCCTCCTGTTGCGCGCGCGGCGCCAGCTCATACTCCAGCAGGTCGCCCAGCAGCACGCAGTCGTTGGCTTCGAGCGCCTGGACCGCTTCCTCGAGGTAGCGGTTTAGTTCCTCGTGCATTTGCTGCAGGGACTGTCCCGCGACGGTGATCTCGCCCATGGAACAATTCATGATGTTGGCCGCATCGAGCTGGCGCGTTTTGATGACGCTCCAGATCTCGGCCAGTTGCTGAAACGGCTCGAAGCCTTCCGTCGGGGCGTTGCCCTGAAACACGGCGGCGAGCGCGTGGCAGGCGGACGGCAACTCGGCGAGCGCTTCGTCCAGTTCCCCCAGAATCCGGTCGGTCAACGCGCGCGCGTCTTCGGTGGCGACTTCCACGACGGCGGTTTCGGTGAGCGCGATGGCGGCGAGGTTGCAGTCCTCCGCCAATACGTCGGTGCCGTCGATTCTAAGCGAATTGATGACGCGCCCCTGCTTGCTCAATTTCCGGTCGATGGCGGCCGCGAGGGCCAGGGCGTCGGCGGGCACGGTCTCGAGAGACAGCGTGCGATCGTTGTCGACTTTCACATCCATGTGAGCGACTCCTCCTTGAGATACGAGTGTTAGATTGTGTGCGGGGCCGTCGGCCTACTGCGGCAACAGGCGCGCCACGCTTTCCAGTTGGCTGGCCGCGGCGGCCTGCGCGTTTTCGGCCCGAATCGCCAGGTAGACTTCCCGCCGGTGCACCGATACCGCCCGCGGCGCCACGATGCCCAGCTTCACCTGGTTTTCCTTCAAATCGAGGACCTTGACCTCCACGTCGTCCCCGATCATGATGCTCTCGTTTTCCTTACGCGTTAGAACGAGCATGCTTCACCTCCTGTGCATCTTCACGGTCACCTCCCTGTGCCTGCGAAAGGAAAAACTGAATCGGGTACTTGCTCCGATCCAGGATGGTCTGCTTGCCCAACCGCTGCCGCGGATTGATCAAGATGGGCGCCTTCAGGTTGGTCCGGACCTGCGTCCGATCCTGGGGCACCACCACCAAGGTATACACCTCTAACTCCTCAAGCGTATCGGCGGCCAACTCGGCCATTTCCTGCGTGCCGATACGTACCTCGTAATCCGCCACCACCGTGTGGGGATTCATCACGATGAACGCCAGCTCACCCGATTCGGTGGACTGAAGCCACTTCAGGGCGCTGTTTTCGGGTCCCGGCAGGAGCACAAAACGCCGGTACTCCTGGAAACCCAGAATGGGCTGCGTGAATGTGATGACCGCGCCATCGTCCACTTCGATCGTGCCAAAGCGCGTCGTATTTACCTTCATGCGGCTGCCTCTGTTCCTTATTCTACGACAATAATTCTTACCGTGCACACATTTTATCGGCGGATGCGGGAATTCATTGAGTCCGGAATGTTCGTCAGCGATGAATAAGTGTGCCGCGTGCGAGCGTCACTCCGCCCGTTTCCCCCAGGGCGAGCGCACAGCATAACAGGTTTCGCGGGCGAATAGTACGACGAATCGGCGCCTGTGCTATGCTGAGCGCGTCGCCGGGGCGGTGGTCGTCCCGCCACACCAGTGGGAGCTTCGAACCGCGTGGACCATACCGTACGCTTCGAAACGCCGGAAAACATTCAGGTCTCGTATCGCCTCGCGGGACCCGGAACACGGTTTATCGCGTTCTTTCACGATGCCTTGCTCATCTTTCTGACGGTCCTCGTGGTGAGCATCATACTGTTCATTTCAATCCTGGCATTGGGAACCGACTATGCCCAGGAAGTGGCCCCTTACATCGCGGCGATCGTCTATACGGTCGGCGTGGGTTTCGTCTTCATCGGCTATTTCGCGGTCTTCGAATGGACGATGAGCGGCCAGACCCCCGGCAAGCGCAGCATGGGCATCCGGGTGGTTATGGAGGAGGGGTTCTCGCTGTCGTTCAGCGGCGTCATCATTCGGAACATCTTCCGCGTGGTCGATACGATACCGCTTCTGTGGGTGGTCCCGGTGGTCACGCGAAAAACGCAGCGCATGGGCGACCTCGTCGGCGGCACCATCGTGGTCGCGGAGGAAGCGGTGCGCGTAATGCCCTTGCGCGAGCTCCTGGCGGCGCGACCGCCGGAGGAAACGCGCTACGCGTTCTCGGGAGACCAGCTTGCGCGGCTGCGACCCGTGGACGTTCAGGGCGTCGAGACCTTCCTGGAGCGCCGCTCGCGTCTCCACCCCGCGCACCGGCAGACCCTGCTCCAGAAGTTCACGCGGGGCCTGACGACGCGGTTGGAGATCCCCGAGGCCGTTCCGGAAGAGGACAGCGAGCACTTTCTCGAGGACCTGCTGGGAGCCTACGGGCGCCGCGAGGCCCGGGAGTTGATTTAGGCATTACCCCCCCTACCCCCCCGCAGGCGGGGGGGAAAGAACTTCCGCAGGCGGGGGGGAAGAACTTGTACGCTCAGACGAGGGGATGGGTTCTTTCCCCCCCGCCTGCGGGGGGGTAGGGGGGGAACGACGCAACTTTACCGTTCGACCACTAAGGCCCAGACCCCATTCTTCCGAAGAATCTATCCGGGGACCGTTGGGAGGCGTCGTGCCTGGAGGTGGTTTGACTGAATCGCGGAGCACCACATGAAACGCTTCAGCTTCGGTAACCTGTTGGTGGACAACGACAACCGTGAAGCGGCACAGGTCTGCCAGGATATTGCCGAGCGGCGTCCGGTCTCTCCCCAGCCGCTTGTGCTGGTGGGCGCGCCGGGCAGCGGCAAGACCCACCTTCTCTATTCCATCATCGATCACGTCCGAAAAACGTATGAGCCGGGCGAAACCCGCTACGCAATTCTGAACCCGCGCAAGCTGCCCGCCGAGGTCCGCGGGCAGGTGCGGGGGCTGGTGCGCGACCCCGCGCCGATCCGGAGCGCGAAATTCGCCCTGCTGCTCGTGGACCAGCTCGAGGCCTACCTCGAGGAGACGGACGAGCTCGAGGCGCTGGTGCGGGTCTTTCTCGAGTGCGGCCATCCGGTCGTGTGCGCCAGCGACATTGAACTGGATCGCTTGCAGATCCCGGACTCGTTCCGGGACCTGCTCAAGACCGGCAAATCGGTTCCCGTGGCGCCGGTCGAAGACAATCCCGTGGCGCTCGAACAGCGGGTCCGTCAGACTCACGAAGAGGCGCTCGAACGGCAACGCAGGGAAGGGGAGGCGCAACGCACCATGAGCGATACCGCGCAAGAGACCATGCAATGGCGCCAGCGCGCCGAAGAACTCAAGACCGAAGTGGCCGATTTGCGCACGCAGGTCCAGGTGTCGCGCGCGATGAGCAAAAGCCTCGAGCGCCAACTCGAAGATCTTCGGGTGGCCTTGTACGAGGCGCGCTCGGCGCCCCCGCCCGAGGAGCCTTTGCAGGCGGAACTGACGCGGGCGCGCGCCGATCTCGAGCGAACCGGCCAAGAGTTGCGCAGCCTGAAGACAGCTGCCGCGCAACGCGAAGCGACCGTCACGGCGGAAGCGCAGGCCTTGCGCGCCGAGCTGCAGCACGTGCGGCAAGCGTTGCATGCGGCGGAGACCCGCGCCGAGACCGCCGAGCGGTCGCAACACGAAGCGGCGGCGTCGCAGGACGCGCTGAACGCGGAACGTTTCCGACTCGAGAACGAGCTTCAACCCTTGCGGGAGGAACTGGACCAGACGGCGGCGCGCCTGCGGTCCGCCGAGGATGAAAAAGCCCAGGCGCTGCAGGAGCGCGGGCGGCTCGAGGGGGAATTGCGGGCGCTGCGCGAGCAACTGGACCGGGCGAACGCCGAGGCCCAGACCGCAATCGAGGAGCGGAACCGCGTCACCATCGAGCGCGACTCCGTGCAGGCGGAATGCGAGGAGTTGAAGACGCGTCTGGCCGAGGAACAGGGCCGTGTGCACGCCTTGCTCGAGCAGGAGCGGCGTGAGGCCCAGGCGCAGATCGCGGCGCACAAGGAAGCCGCCGCGCGTTCGGACGAAGAGACGCGCACGCGCATCCAATTGCTCGAAGGCGAGCTTGCCGAGGCGCACACACAGGCCGAGGAGCGGCGCGGGGAATCCGACGCGCTCGCGGAGCGGGCCAAGCGCCTCGTGGAGCAGATTGACGCCAATCGCGGCCGCTTTGCCGAAGTCGAGGCCGGGCAGCACCGGCGAATCGAGGAACTCGAGGCCGCGCTTCAGGAGCGCGCCGTGGCGGCCGCGTCGGCGGAGGAGCTGGCGAAGGTCCATCGGGAAGCCGAGGAGGCCGTGGCCAGCTTGGACGAACTGCGGCGGCGATTCGATGCCGAGCGCGCGCAATTGCAGGAATCCGTTCGCGAAGCGCGGCTGCGACTGGACGCGGACGTGAGCCGCATCGAGGAAGAGCGCCGGCGGCTCCAGCGGGAATTGGACACGGCCTGCGCGGAGCGCGACGCGCGCGTCGAAGAGATGCGGCTGGCGGCGGAACACGCGGCGGCGGAAACGGAATCCTTGCGGCGCGAATCGCACGAGCAGTCCCTGGCGGCCGCCGAACGTATCCGCACGCTTGAAGACGAGCTCGAGAATGCCAAAGCCGGCGCCAAAGAACTGGCCGCGACGGCATCGGCGCGCGAGAAAGAGGCTGCTCAGCGCTTCGAGGCCGCGCGGGCGTCCCTGACCGAGCAATTGCAGGGCGTCAACGAGATACTCGCGGGCGCGACCGGGCTTCTGCGGCGCGCCACGGAATGCTGGCTTGAATCGGATGCGCCGGATTCGGGCGAACCGATGCCGCCTCAACCCCCGGACGAGAAGCCCAATGCCATCGAGGGCTCGAATTCGCCATCCGAGTCTACCCTGCCGAAAACCGAACCCGTAACGGCGATCGAGCCGGACCTGGAAGACGACTGGACCTCCGGGGACGAGCGGCACGCCTGAAAAAAACGGATGGGTTTTATAGATCTTATGGGCCGGATGGGGTTCCCATAAGGCCTATATAACCCATAAGACCCATTCGTTGTAACACTTTAGCCGAATGCCGTAACTCGACGTCATTGCGAAGGTCCCATAGCCCGCTTCAGCGGGCTTTTGACCTTTGCCCCCTGCTTCAGCAGGGGGGTAGGG
>JAVEWL010000048.1:0-15551 GCA_034004565.1 FCB group bacterium
GCGTGGGGGTGTGTGCGGGGTTGGGCGGAAGCCCTCACCCCGCCCCTCTCCCAAAGGGAGAGGGAGCCCGTCGGGGGAGAGGGTCGCGTGATGGGTGGATGGGCGAATCGCCACACCCCGCTGAAACCTTTCCCCCTCTCCCCCATCGGGGCAGAGGGTTTTACAAGGGTGAGGGGGCGTTCGTCCATCCTGTCCATTGTGGACAGGTTTGTCGCGCGGGCGCTTCGCAATATGCATAATCGTCGTATTCAATTAACGCGGGAAAGGGAACTGCACATGGTAGAGCTGGGCGTCAATATCGACCACGTGGCCACGTTGCGCGAGGCGCGCAAGGGCGATATGCCCGATCTCATCGCGGCGGCGAAGATCTGCGAGTTGGCGGGCGCCCACCAGATTACGGTTCACCTGCGCCAGGACCGGCGGCACATTCAGGATCGCGACGTGGAATTGCTGTCGCAGGTGCTGCGGATGCGCTTGAACCTCGAGATGGCGGCGGTGGATGAGATCATCGCCGTGGCGCATCGCTTACGTCCGCACACGGTCTGCCTGGTGCCGGAGAACCGGCAGGAGGTGACCACCGAGGGCGGGTTGGACGTGGCGGGGCAGCGGGATCATCTCAAGAAGGTGGTCGAGGGCATGCACGAGCACGACATCAAGGTCAGCATGTTCATCGATCCGGAGATTAAGCAGGTCGAGGCGAGCGCGGCCGTGGGCGCGGACTACGTCGAGCTGCATACGGGCGCGTATGCGAACGCGGTGCCGTTGGATCTGCTGCACGAGATCAACCGGATTGCCGAGGCGGCGACGTGCGCGCTTCAGAGCGGCCTCGTCTTTAATGCGGGCCACGGCCTCACGGTTCAGAATCTTCCGGCGATAGCCGCTATCCCGACCCTGAATGAGGTCAACATCGGCCATTCCATCATCTCACGTGCGGTGTTTATTGGCCTCGACGCGGCGGTCAAGGAGATCCTGCAGGTCCTGAACTGCTACGCGAAATAGTACCAAGGGGAAGGGCCGTGTTGCCTCATCTCTCTACTCTTGCGCGGGGCCTTCCGGGGAGGTCTTCAGTCTGCCTTGCCAGTAAGAAGGACGTCGCTTCTGGTGGGCGAATGCCACGATGCGGACGCGGTCCGGATATACCGCGTAAATAAGACTGTAGGGGAAGCGCCAGAGAGGCATGCGCCGCGTTCGCTTTTCAATTAATGGGTATGCCTCCGGAGCGGCGGCAACCTGTTCCAGAGCTCGCTCCACTTCTTCCAAAAGGGATTGTCCCAGTCCGGGCGATCGCCCCTCATAAAACGTCACAGCCTCGGTGACTTCGGCTACGGCTTTGGGATGGAAGACGATAGGATTCACGAAATGGATGACCGTGCCTGGCGAAGCGCCTCGTCTGCGGGAATTTCTGTGGCCCTGCCTTGCTCCAGCTCATCCAGGCGGCGCTCCGCCTCCTCAGCCCACAGCGCTTCAACGTCGGCTGGGGACAGATCGTCCAAGCTCTGCACAATCCATTTCGCCAGGGCGGCCCGTTCATTCAGGGGCAGCTTGGCGATTTCGTTTTCGAGTTCTTCCAGGCTCACGACCTGCTCCTTATAAACGGAGTTCCTTCATCCATTGTACTTCATTCTGCGCTGTGGCGAATCCGAAGTCAGAAATCGTCGCACTGGGCGTAGGCGTCGATGACGGCGCGTTCGCCTTCGGGGCCGGGTTTCGAGTTGCCGTGTTCCATGCCGAGGAGGCCGGTGTAGTCTTTGTCGCGGATGTGGCGGAAGATGTTCCGGTAATTCATCTCGCCGGTGGTGGGCTCGTTGCGGCCGGGGTTGTCTCCCACCTGGAAGTAGGCGACCTCTTCCCAGGCGCGGTCCATGTTGGGGATGATGTTTCCTTCCATCATCTGCTGGTGGTACATGTCGAAGAGGATTTTGCAGGACGGACTGCCCACGGCGCGGCAGATCATGTAGGCCTGGGGGATCTTGGTGAGGAAGATGCCGGGACAATCGACCCATTGGTTCAGCGGCTCGATAACGATGACGAGTCCCGACGGCTCGCAGATTTCCGCGGCGCGTTTGAGGTTGTCGATGACGTTGGCGGTCTGGTAGTCCCACTCGGCGCGCAGATCGATGTGGCCGGGGACGACGGTGCACCACTTCGCGTTGACGCGTTTGGCGACTTCGACGGCGTGGCGCATGTCCTGGGCGATCTTGTCGCGGACTTCGGGTGCGTTGGAGGCGAAGGTGACGTTGGCGAAGTCGGCCTGCGCGACGAATACGCCCATGGTCATGCCAAGCCGCGTCATTTCGCGCGCGACGCGCTCTTGGTCTTCGACGGAGCGACCTCCCATGCCGTTGTCTTCCATGGCGGTGAAGCCCTGGTCGTGCATGAAGCGGAGCTGATCGACGAGGTCCTTGCCCGCACTCGCCTCGAACATGCCGAAGTGCGGGGCGTACTTCAGTTTGAACTGCCGCTGCGGCGCCGGGACCGTTTCCTGTGCGCCCGCCAACGCCGCTGCCGCTCCCACCGCCAAGCTTGTCGCCAAGAATTGTCGCCGGTCCATATTCGTTCTCCTTTTCCATCGGGATTCGTGGAAAAAGGATAACAGTTATTCCCGCCTTATTCGCGTTCATTCGCGTTCATTCGCGGCTAAACAGAGAAGCCGAGACGGAACCGCGAATGGACGCGAATGAACGCGAATAGGACCCGGATGAGATTGTTTCTTCCGTGCATTCGGTTGGCGTATGCTTTCGGTATTCATGGAGGGCGTATTGGTGGCCATACTGAAGCTTGATCTGCACGACATCTTCAATCGTGGTCGCTCGATTGACGACGAGCTGGAACGTGTCATTCGCGAGGCGGTGGAAAAGCGCATCCCGAAGGTCGAGATCATTCCCGGCAAGGGCAGCGGGCAGCTCAAGAAGCGCGTTTTGCGGTTTCTGCAACAGCCGCGCATCAAGGCGCTTTATCACCGCGTGGAGAAGGATGACAAGAACTTCGGCCGGATCTTCGTGTGGTTTCGGCACGAGTAGCCACAAATCCCGCTGAAAAAGACCTGGGTCAAACTTGACAGTGGTATTCAGTTTTGGCATGATTTGTCGCTATTGAATGGGCAGTAAATTGACACCCAAACGGCGACACGTCGGGCGATGCCGTCACCCGCGGAGTCGAGGGATCTCCTAAGTCGTTATCCTACGGAGCATTGAAGCCAACCCAATATGAAATCTGGCTCAATTCTTGAAGCGGTTGCGCGCCACGAACAGGCCCTTGTGGCGAAGCTGGAGACCGCCCAGCTCGATGCCGAGCGCAGTGTATCGGATGCGCGGGCGCAAGCCGTGCGCATGCGCGAAGAAAGCCGGCAACGTTTGGAATTCGAAACGGCCGAACTGCGACAGAAGGCCGAAGCGGTCCGCGAGGAGCAACGTGAGACGTTGCGCCGAGAGGCCGCGGAGGAACTGGAACGTCGCCGCGCCGAGGCGCACGGTCGCGCGCCCCAAGTCGTTCAAGACGTATTGGCACTTCTCCTTCCTCGAAAGCCTGAGGGGGCGCAGTAAATGATAGCTAGAATGGACCGCCTCGAGATCGTGTGCCTGCGCGGCGAGTTGCAGCGGATGGTTACCTGCCTGCAGGACGCCGGCCTGTTGCACGTCGAAGAGGTTTCGACCACCGTTGAAAACGCGCCCGGTTTCCTCACCCGCGCCCATCTCGCGCCCGAACAGGCGGAAAAGGCGGCGTGGTTGGATGAACTGGACCGCCTCCTGCGCGAAAGCGAGCCCCTGTTGACGGCCAAGCCGTCGTATGAAGAAGTGGCCGCCGCCGCGAAAGCGCTTCCCGACCTTGAAACCGATGCTTCCCTGGAGCGCGCCCGCGCGTGGAGCGAAGAGCTCCGCGACCTGGCCCGCCGCCGGGCAAGCCTGCGCGACAGCATCGAAGTGCTGGCGAACTACCGGCAGATGCTGGAGAACGTGGCGCCGGTGCTGGGCGCGCGCAACGTGCGCCTGGGCCACGGCGCCCGCGCGGTTATCTTGCAGGGCGATATCAACAAGGCCATTCCGGAACTCGAGGCCCGCCTGGTTGCGGCCGTGGGCAACGAAGCGGAAGTCATCAGCCAGCGCGTCGGCAACAAAACGGCCTCCGCGATGATCCTTTATCCCGAGAACGAAGATCCGGCCGTCGCGAAGGTGCTCCAGGAATTGGGCATTACGCCGATGGATCTGCCCGACAAGTCGCTGGGCGGGCTTTCGGTGCGCGAAGTAATGGAAAAGACCGATCGCACGGCCACTTCGCAGCGCAAGGAACTGGAAGAGGTCGAGAAGAGGCTCGAGGCGGCCTCGCGCGAGCACGGCGCGGCGCTCACGGCCATGCGGCGTGTGGTGGCGGACCGGCTGTCGCAGATGCGCGTGGTTGATTCGTTTGCCGAGAGCCAGCTCTTGGCGGTCATTCAGGGCTGGGCGCCCCACGACCGGGTTCCCGAGCTGGAGAAGGTGCTGAGCGAGAAGTTCTCGAACCGCGCGCACATGTCGGCGCTGCCGATGGAGAACGTCGATCGCGGGCAGGTGCCGACACTCCTTTACAACGTGAAGTGGATGCGGCCCTTCGAGGCGCTGCTGAAGCTGTTCAAGCCGCCCACGTACGGCACGATGGACCCCAGTGTGATGGTGGGTTTGGCCTACCTGTTGTTCTACGGTTTTATCGTCGGCGACGTGGGCTACGGCCTGATGATCATCGGTTTTGGCTTCCTGTTGAAGCACCTGCTCCGCCAGAACATGCTCGGCCGCTACGTCGGCTGGGTGGCGGTTTACGCGGGTATCTCGACGACGATATTCGGCCTGCTGTACGGCGAATTCTTCGGCACGGTGGGCGAACATCTCTTCAACATGCACCCGCTGTGGTTCCACCGGGGCCACGATCCCACGCGACTGTTGGTGATTTCGCTGATCGTGGGCGCGGTACACATCTACCTGAGCCTTATCATCTCGATCGTCGAGAACTTCCGCCTGGGCCATAAGCACCACGGCGAGGAAAAGCTGGGGATGACGCTGGGCCTCACGGCGGTGGTGGTTGCGGTGCTGGGCGGCGCGGGCATTCTGCCGGTTCCGTCGGCGGTGTCCATGACGATCGCGGCGCTGCTGTTCGTGGCGGCCGTGGGCATCCTGATCAAGGCGGCCAAGTGGTTCATGCCGCTGCACGTGCTCGAAATCGTATCGCTGGTAAGCAACATCATGTCGTACAGCCGTCTCATGGCGCTGGGCGTCGCGGGCATCGCGCTCGCGGACCTCGCCAACGAGATGCCGCATATGCTGGGCTACCTGCCGGGTATTGCCGTGGGAGCGATCATCCATCTCCTGAATCTCGGTATCAGCATGTTCAGCCCGACCCTGCATTCGCTGCGACTCAATTATGTTGAGTTCTTAAGCAAGTTTTACGCGCCGGAAGGAAGAAACTATCAACCGTTCAAGAAGGAGGCATTATGGTGACCGTGTCGAAGCAGAGGAAAATGGCGGTGCTGGCGCTGGGCCTGATGGTCGGACTGTTCGTGTTCAGCGGCGTCGCGTTTGCACAGGAAGCCGCTGAAGCGGCTGCGCCCACCACGTTGCCGGACGCGATTAAGGCATGCGGTTTGGCGTTGGGCGCGGGCATCGCGATCGCCGGTGCGGCTCTCGCGACCGGTCGTGCGCAGGCGGCGGTCGGCGCCGGCGGCACGGGCGCCCTGGCGGAAAAGCCGGACCTGTTCACGCTGATCCTTATCCTTATCGCCATCCCGGAAACCCTGGTGGTGTTCGGATTCGTTATTTCGTTCCTCCTGTACAACAAGATCGTGTAATCAATGCCTGCTGAGACGATGCAGACCCCCGCGCTCTTCGACACCATGGCGCAGACGGTGCAAGCCGACTGCGACAAGGTTCTTGCGGAAGCGCGCCAGGAAGCCGAGCGTATTCTGTCGGAAGGGCGGCGCGTTGCCGACCGGGAATACGAAGCCGGCATCGCGGCCACGCGCGCGGAGATCGCTTTGGCGGATCGCCGCGAGCGCCAGCGCCTCGAGGCCGAGCACGACAAGGCGTTCCTGGGCGTGCAACACAAGGTGGTCGAAGAGGTGCTCGCACGAGTCGGCGACGAAATCCGCAGCCGGGCACAGGCGCCCGATTTCGGGTCCGTGCTCGAGGCGCTGCTCGACGAGATTCTCGCGCAGAAACCGCGCAAGAACCTCGACGTGCTGGTGCCCCCGGTTCACGCGGAGCGCATCGCCCAATACGTGCAGCGGTTGGGACGTTCCGACCTGCAGGTGATCCCGTGGCCGGGGCTGACCGACGGCGTGGCGGTGCAGAACCGCCGCCGCAGCTATCGCATCAGCAACACGCTTTCGGGACGTCTCGCGGCCATCCAGGACGAGGCGCGCAAGCGTTGTCAGGCCCGCCTGTTTGAGAAGAGGGAGGGCTGACGATGGAACGCGCCGATATCGATCCCGTGATGGTCTATTACAACACGCGCGTCCGCGCCATGAAGAGCAGCCTGTTCTCTTCGACCGAATTGAACGAGCTGCTCGACGAGAACGAACTCCAGGCGATTACGGAGTATCTGCTCAACTCGCCGTACGAGGCCGACCTGGCGGAGTCGCTGACGCGTTACGAAGGCGCCGATGCGATCGAGGACGCCGTGTCGCGCAATCTTGTGCGCACGTTCAACAAGCTCCTGAAGGCGGCCCAGGGGGAGTTCAAGGAGCTGGCGGCGATTTTCCTGCAACGCTGGGATCTCGTCGCGGTGAAGGCGCTGTTGCGCACCAAGCACCACAATTTAAGTCCGCAGCAGGCCATCGAGGACATTCCGCCGGGGCCGACGCTGACGGTGGCGCTCATCCGCGACCTCGTCGAGCGGGACACGATGGAAGGGGTTGTGGCGGGGCTGGTGGCGTGGAACCGCGACCTCGGACAACCGCTCGCGCGGAACCTGGCCGAGTACGTCGAGACGAACAACCTGTCGGTGCTCGAGGACGCCCTCGACCGGCGGTATTTCGTGGAGAACGTGCGCCGGCTCAACGGGCGCGGCGACGAGGACAGCAAGTTTCTCGTGCGCTTTTTGCAGATGGAAATCGACCGCATCAACCTGCGCATCCTGTTCCAGTCGCGCCGCGACCCGGACAGTGCGCGCACGCTCGAGCGGTTGCTGCCCAACGGTTCGCTGTCGCGGGACGTGCTGGAGCGCCTGGCGCAAGCCGAGACGCCCGAGTTGGCCGCCGAGGTGCTGGCGCCGACGACGTATCGGGACCTTGCGGAGCCGTTGCACCGGTCCATGCAGGCGGGACAGTTCTCCGGCCTGGAGCGCCTTTTCGAAGGCCGCCTGATTTCGGAGATCCGGACCATGGCCCGGACCAATATCTTCAGTATCGCGGTGCTGATGCTGTACGCGTGGCTCAAGTACAACGAGGTGTTGAACCTCCGGCTTATCGCACGCGCGGTGTCGCGGCACCTGCCGCTGGACCGTGTGCGGGAAGAGTTGATTTATGCCTAGTGTGGTTGCAGTCGCCAAAGACCAGGTAGCCCTTCAGCTTGCGCTGACCGGGGTCTACGTGGATGAAGTCAAGGATGCGCGCGAAGCCGAGCAGGTAATCGGGAATCATCTCGAGACCGGCACGGGCGTGCTTATCGTTCAGGACGATTTTCGGCAGGAATTTTCAGAGCATTTTCAGAACCGGCTGGCGCGGCATCGCGGCTTGCCCCTGATTGTGTACTGCCCGTCCTTTAAGGAAGGGGAGGCCAATGTTGATGCGTATATCTCCTCCGTACTTAAACCGGCCATCGGATACGAAATTAGACTGGAGTGACCAAGACAATGGCGGTTAATACCGAACAAGAGAAGCAGGTCGGATCGCTAACACTGATCTCCGGCCCCATGATTGCCGCGTCGGGGATGCTGGGCGTGAGCATGGGCGAGATCGTGCGCGTCGGCAAGATGGGCCTCATGGGCGAGGTCATCCGCATCGACGGCGAAACCGTCTATGCGCAGGTGTTCGAAGATACGGGCGGGATGTACCTGGGCGAAGAGGTCATTCCGACGGGCGCGCCGCTGTCCGTTGAACTGGGGCCGGGCCTGTTGAGCTCGACCTTCGACGGCATCCAGCGCCCCTTGCGCAAGCTGCTCGAGAAGTCGGGCGACTTTATCGGCCGCGGCCTGACGGCTCGCGCGCTCGATCACACGCGCAAATGGGAATTTGTGCCGACGGTCGTCGTGGGCCAGGAAGTGGACGGCGGCGACGTGCTCGGCACGGTGCAGGAAACACAGTCGATCGTCCACCGCGTGCTGGTTCCGCCCAACGTGAAGGGCCGCGTATCGCGCGTGGTGCCCAAGGGCGAATACACGATCGACGACACGGTTGTCGAGCTCGAGAACGGCGCCAAGCTCGCCATGGCCCATAAGTGGCCGGTGAAGCGTCCGCGCCCCATCGGCAAGAAGCTGCCGGGCAACTGGCCGTTCATTACGGGTCAGCGCGTGCTCGACTGCCTTTTCCCGATCGCGCGCGGCGGTTCGGCCATTGTGCCGGGCGGTTTCGGCACGGGCAAGACGGTTGTGGAGCAGACCCTTTCGAAGTACTCCGACGCGGACGTGATCGTCTACGTGGGCTGCGGCGAACGCGGCAACGAGATGGCCGACGTGTTGTACGAGTTCCCGGAACTCGAGGACCCGAAGAACGGCGGTCCGCTGATGAACCGCACGATCCTCGTGGTGAACACCTCGAACATGCCGGTGGCCGCCCGCGATGCGTCCGTATACACGGGCATCACGCTGGCCGAATACTACCGCGACATGGGCTACGACGTGGCGCTGATGGCCGACTCGACCTCGCGTTGGGCCGAGGCCTTGCGCGAAATCTCGTCGCGCCTCGAGGAAATGCCCGGTGAAGAAGGCTACCCGCCGTACCTGGCGGCCCGTATCGCCGAGTTCTACGAACGCGCAGGCCGCGTGGTCTGCTCGGGCACCGAGAAGGAAGGCGAAGAGCCGCGGATCGGTTCGCTGACGATGGTGGGCGCCGTGTCGCCTCCGGGCGGCGACTTCTCCGAGCCAGTGACGCAGACCTCGATGCGCGTGGCGGGCGCCCTGTGGGCCCTCGACGCCTCGCTGGCCTATCGCCGCCATTATCCGTCCGTGAACTGGAACCGCAGCTACTCGCTGTACTTCCACGACCTTGACCCCTGGTTTGCCGAACACGCGCCGCGCGGGTGGATCGAAGACCGCCGCAAGGCGCTGGCGCTGATGCAGCGCGACGCCGAACTCCAGGAAGTCGTACAGTTGGTCGGTCCGGACGCCTTGCAGGATGCCGAGCGGCTGATTCTCGAATCGGGCCGCATGTTCCGCGAAAACTTCCTGCAGCAGAACGCGTTCCTCGAAGTCGACGCCTTCTCTTCGCTTGAAAAGACCGGCGGCATCCTGAATGCCGTGGTCACCTTCTACGAGGAAGCGCAGAAGACGATCGAAGCGGGTGTGCCGCTGCAAAAGATCATGGACCTGCCCGTGCGCGAATCGATCGCGCGCCTGCGCGAAGTGCCGAGCGACGGCTTCGTTCCGAAAAAGCAGGAAGTGATGGAAAACGCGAAGCGGCTCCTCGACGAACTGGCCACCAAGAAGGGTTAACCGATGAGCACTGTCGAACAGAACGCAGCCAACCCGTTCCTCAAGCAGGAATACTGGGACATCAATTACATCACGGGTCCGCTCGTGTTCCTGGCCAACGGCGGTCGCTTCCCGACCGGCGCCATCCTCGACCTCATTCTCGAGAACGGGGAAGTGCGCCAGGGGCAGATCCTCGAGGCGAGCAAGCAGCACGCGGTCGTCCAGGTGCTCCAGGGCACCCAGGGTCTCGACGTCAAGCGCACCTCCGTGTCGCTGAAGAACGAAGCGGCGCGCGTGGCGGTGTCGAAAGACATCATCGGGCGCCGGTTCAACGGCACGGGCTTCCCGATCGACGGCCTGCCCCCGCTGGTTCCGGATAAGGAACTGGACATCACGGGCACGGCCATCAACCCGGTGGCGCGCAACAAGCCGAACGACTTCATCGAAACGGGCATCTCGGCCATCGACGGGTTTAACACCCTCGTGCGCGGCCAAAAGCTCCCGATCTTCTTCGGATCCGGCATGCCGGCGAACGAAGTGGCGGCCCTGCTCGTGCAGCAGGCGGCCACGAAGGGCGACTCCGAAGAATTCGTGGTGGTGTTCGGCGCCATGGGCATCACGGACCGCGAGGCGTCGTACTTCCTGCGGTCCTTCGAAGAGAGCGGACGCGGCAACTCGGTGGTGGCTTTCATTAATAAGGCCAACGACCCCGCCATCGAACGCATCTTCACGCCTCGCGTGGCGTTGACCGTGGCCGAGTACCTCGCGTTCGAGCACGGGTACCAGGTGCTGGTGGTCCTCACGGACATGACCAACTACTGCGAAGCCCTGCGTCAGATTTCGAGCGCGCGCGAAGAAATCCCCGGCCGCCGCGGTTACCCCGGCTACATGTACACCGACTTGTCGACGATTTACGAACGCGCCGGCCGTATCCACGGGCAGGCGGGTTCGGTGACGCAGATCCCGATGCTGACCATGCCGGACGACGACATGACGCACCCGATTCCGGATCTTACCGGGTACATTACGGAAGGCCAGATCGTGCTGAGCCGCGGATTGCACCGGCAGGGCATTTTCCCGCCGGTGGACATCCTGCCGTCGCTTTCGCGCCTGATGAACAACGGTATCGGCAAGGGCCTCACCCGCGAAGATCACCGCATGCTTGCGAACCAGCTCTACGCCGCGTACGCGCAGGGCCGCGACATCCGCAAGCTGATGGCCATCGTGGGCGAGGACGCGCTGGGCGAAATGGACAAGAAATACCTCCAGTTCGGCCGCGAATTCGAGGCGATGATGATCGGTCAGGGCGCCACGCGCCGCACGATTGAAGACACGCTGGGCCTCGGCTGGGAACTGCTGACGATCCTCCCGCGCGAGGAACTGACGCGCCTGAGCCGCTCGTTCATTGAACAGTACTACGACGAAGCCGCGCAGCGCCGCAACGCGCGCGTGGGCGCTTCCGCGTAATTTACGGAATGTACGCCACCCCCAAATGCGTTTGGGGGTGCGTGCGTTCGCAACATAGACAGGATACCGAACGGTGAGTCTGGATACATCGGCACCGACTCGAATGAACCTGCTGGCCAAGCGGGCGCAGATCAAGCTGGCCAGCGACGGCGTGAATTTGCTCAAGGGCAAGCGCGAGGCGCTGCTCAAGGAGCTTATCGAGCGCGCCCGGGCCCTGCGCAGCCTGCGCCAGGAACTCCAGACTCGCGGCACCACCTCCGCCGTGTCGACCGCCATGGCGCGCGCCGTGCGCGGCACGCCGGAAGTGCGTTCCGCCGCCGTGGCCGGACGCCGCGAGATGCGCCTCGAAGTCGCCACCGAAAAGGTCTGGGGCCTGAGCCTCGGCACCATCAAGCAGGACGGTATCGTGCGCGACCTTCGCGACCGGTCGGTGGGTACGCTCGATATGTCCTCGCACATTCTGGAGGCGGCCGAGGAAGCCGAGCGAATGCTGCAGCAGCTTATCGAGTGCGCGCCGGCCGAGCGCAACCTCCAGATCATCGGCGAAGAGGTGCGCAAGGTCAGCCGGCGCATCAACGCGCTCGAGGAATACCTGCTCCCGCGACTGCGTGACGAGGTGCACAGCATCTACCGCGTGCTCGACGAGCGCGAACGTGAAGATACCTTCCGCCTGAAGCGGATCAAGCAGAAGAAGTCCGTCGACAAGAAAGCGCCGGCGGAAGTGGTCGAGGATTTTGACGACGACGAGGATTAAGGGCATGCTTCTGGGGGACATTCTGCATACGAGCGTAGTCACGACCCGGCTCGAGGCCAAAGACAAGTACGAAGCAATTGATCAGCTTGTCGACCTGCTGGTGCGCTCGGAACAGATCCCGGAATCGCTGCGCCGCCACGTCGTAGACGCCGTCGAAGAACGCGAACACTCCCTCTCGACCGGCATGGAACACGGTATCGCCCTGCCCCACGGTTCCAGCGATCAGATCAACGAGATCGTGGCCGCGATGGGCATCTCGCATGAAGGCGTTCCCTTCGACACGCTCGACGGCGAACCCGCCCGGCTCATCATCCTGATCCTGCTGCCCCGGCGAAACTTCCAGGGGCACGTCCGCACCCTCGCCGGCATCGCCCACCTGCTCAACAACGGCGTCTTCCGCGAGCGCCTGATGTCCGCCGCTTCCGTCGGCGAGGCGCTGGCGCTGATCCACGACGAAGAGCGCCGCGACGTCCCCCTCGACGGCCCCGCGCACTGACAGGCTTCATGCCCATTGTGATACTCGATGCAGAGGATGAATCGTCATGCCCGAAGTGTGGCAGCGCCAGGCATTGAGCGATGTTACCGAACTACTTCACACGAAACCTTGCGTTTTGGGCTTAGCCGTAATCGGTTCGTGCGCGGGCGCGGATGACGCGATAGATGCGTGGAGCGACGTCGATTTCGTAGTTCTCGTCAAGGACCCGGACTTTGAGGGATTCCTTCAAGGCGACTGGCTCCTCGACATCGGCCGGCTGTACTGCTGCGCCCGGTCCCGCAATGAACGCTTCAATACGGTGCGCGCGTATTACGAGAACGGTCGTCGTTATGACTTCCTGATTGCCTCTTCCGCGCAATGGGCAAGATGCTCCGAATGGAATCCAAATCCCGTGTGCCGTGCCGTTCGCTGCCTTTTTTCGCATGTGCCGGGCTTTCCAGGCATGGTGGCAGCCGATGTGCCGCCGATGTCACCTTTCCCTCTCCAGGAACTGACCGGCCTCGCCGAGCAATTCAGATTCAAAGGCATGATGGCTGCTGGAAAAGTGGCTCGAAACGATCTCCTCGTTGCTCTGCACCTGGCCCTGGACATGTTCCGCGACTGCTGCGTACTCGCCATGCTGTTGCGGGATCGCGAATTGGGATCTAATCACCATCGCAGGGGGGACGGTCTCAACCCTCTGCACGAATTGCTTAGAGAGCAAGTTGGTCCATGGGACGCGGAGGGCATTCTAGACGCCATCCTTCGCAGCTCGGAAGCGTATGAAGCGCTGGCGAATCGCCTGGATCCGCAGCAGGATGACAAGAGCGCACCACTCGTCGCGCACGTGGAACGCGCTCGCCGATTCATTCATTAGCCTTCGGGTCCAAACCTATGCCGTTGCCTTTTCCCTCCGGCCTAATCTATGCTTCCACCTCTGCGTTGGGCGCTTGCGGCCGATGCTATTACGAAAAGGGGCGGGACCATGTTGCGCTTGGTGAGTCTGGTGGGCCTGGGTGTGGTCCTGCTGTGCGCGTGGGGGCTTTCGGAGGACCGGCGGCGGGTGCCGTGGCGCGTGATCGGCTGGGGGCTGGCGCTGCAGTTCGGGTTTGGGCTGCTGGTGCTGGAGACGCCGCTGGCGGGGGTGTTCTTCCGGGGGTCCGAGGCGGCGGTCAAGGTGTTAACCGACGCGACGCTGGCCGGGGCGAGCTTCATGTTCGGCACGCTCGCGAACGACTACAAGACCAATGCGCTGATGGCGTTTCAGGTGTTGCCGCTGATTATCTTCGTGTCGTCGTTGGCGGCGATACTCTATCATCTGCGCATTATCCAGGCTGTGGTTCACGGGATGACCTGGATCATGCGGCACACGCTGAAGACTTCCGGCGCGGAAACGTTCGCGGCGGCGGTGCAGGTGTTCTTCGGCATTGAAGCGGTGCCGACGCTGCGCGGTTACCTGCGCACGATGACGCGCTCGGAGCTGTTCGTGGTGATGGTGACCTTTATGGCCACGATCGCGGGCAGCGTGCTCGTCGTATACGCGACCTTCGGGGCGCAGCCGGGGCATCTGCTGACGGCATCGCTCATCAGCGCGCCCGCGGCGCTCATGATTGCGAAGCTGATGGTGCCCGAGACGGAGGAACCCGAGACGCGCGGGCGCGTGCAAATCCAGGTGCCGGTCGAGAGCCACAATATCGTTGATGCCGCCACGCGCGGCGCCGCGGAAGGGCTGACGCTCGCGCTCAACATCGGCGCCATGATCATTGCGTTTGTCGGGCTGGTCTTCCTGGTTAATCTCGCGTTCCAGAGCGTGACAGGCTACACCTTCACGGCCCTCATGGGCTATGTGTTCCGGCCGGTCGCACTGCTGCTGGGCGTGCCGTGGTCGGATGCGGCGGCGGTGGGCGAACTGCTGGGCATAAAGACGGTGATGAACGAGTTCCTCGGGTATGCGCGGATGAAAGAAATGGTCGCGGCCGGCACGCTGAGTCCGCGCGGCGTGACCATTGCCACGTACGCGCTCTGCGGGTTCGCCAACCCCGGCAGCCTGGGCATTCTGGTCGCGGGACTCACGGGCCTTGCGCCCGAACGGCGCGAGGTCATCGTCGGACTGGGCGTAAAATCGTTTATCGCGGGGATATTGACGGGACTGGCCACGGCTTGCGTGGCGGGAGTATTGGTTGCATGAGTAACACCATTGCGCGCGTGCTGACCATTGCCGGGAGCGATTCCGGCGGCGGCGCGGGCATCGAGGCCGACCTGAAAACCTGCACCGCGCTGGGCGCATACGGTATGGCGGCGATTACGTCGGTGACGGCGCAGAACACGCTGGGCGTGTTCGGCGTGGTGGACCTGCCGCCGGAGTTCGTGTCGCAGCAGATTGACCTCTGTGCCGACGACATCGGCGTCGACGCCGCGAAGACGGGGATGCTTTCGAACGCGGACATCGTCACGGCGGTCAGCATCAGCGTTACGCGCAGCGCAATCGAGAAGCTGGTGGTTGATCCCGTGATGGTCGCGAAGAGCGGCGATGCGCTGCTCCAGGAAACCGCCCGGCGCGCGCTCAAGGAGAAGCTGTTGCCGTTGGCGTACCTCGTTACGCCGAACATTCCCGAGGCGGCGGTGCTGGCGGGGATGGAGGTGCAATCGGAGGCAGACGTGCGCGAGGCGGCGCGCCGGATTTACGAGCTCGGCCCGCGGTATGTGCTCATGAAAGGCGGGCATCTCGAGGGTGAGGACGCGGTGGACTGGCTCTTCGACGGCGTGCGGTTTACGACCTTCAGCGCCCCGCGCATCAATACCAAGAACACCCACGGCACCGGCTGCACGTATTCGGCGGCGCTGGCGACCTTTCTGGCCAAGGGCTGCGAGATCGAGGATGCCGTGCGGCAGGCAAAGCATTACCTGACCAAGGCTATTCAGCACAGTCTGCCGTTGGGCGGCGGGCATGGGCCGCTGAATCATTTCTGGAATATGTAACCCCGAATTCCCATTCGGGGGCTTGAACTTTTAAAAGAAATACCCCGAATGGGAATTCGGGGCTACATTGGGTATTTTGATTTAATCCCCGTTAAATAGTACGATACGCGATATTTGTGCCCCTCTTGCCGCCCGCGAGAAGGGGTTTTGTTTATCCACTTGAGGGGAGCGTGTACCGTGGACGAGATCACCAGTCTTGACCCCATTATCAGCCTGTGCAAGCGCAAGGGCTTCATCTTTCAGTCGAGCACGATTTACGGCGGCGTGAACGGCTGCTGGGACTTC
>JAVEWL010000704.1:0-3324 GCA_034004565.1 FCB group bacterium
GGGCGCCTTATGCGTGCGGATGCGCTCCGCGATCTCGATCAGACGTCTGAATTGCGACTTGTTGACCTGCATGCGCACGCCCTTCCGCCCGGCCACACGGACAAATCCCGTCCGTCAAAAAAAATCAAGCCCCCGGGCAAACAGACACCTTTTGTCCGTGTAACGGCGCTATAGTATTCCCACGCGGCGCATTCGGCAAGCGGAAACCGCCGTGCGTTGACACCCGGTTTGACGCCGACGGCGCAGGGCGGTATAGTGGCGCTGCATTCGCGAAATGACTAATATGCCGGAGGAATGAGGCATGGCTATGGAAGGGTACCAGTCTTTTTTCAAGAGGGTCGCAGGTGTTGACGCGGCGCATGGTTGGCAGGGCACGCTGGGATCGTCGCCCGAGATCTGCAATCGTCTCATATGTGTGCCAACGGGCTTCGGGAAAACGCTGGGAGTGCTTTCTGCATGGGCCTACAACCGCATTGCGAGGCAAAACGAGGCCTGGCCTCGCCGCCTGGTCTGGTGTCTGCCGATGCGAACGCTGGTTGAGCAGACTGCGGCTGAAGTCGAGCGTGTAGTCGCACCGCTGGGCGTGAACGTCTATACGGTTATGGGCGGAATGGATGCCGGCGAGTGGTATCTGCACCCGGAGGTCAATGCCGTGATCGTCGGCACGCAGGACATGCTGCTTTCGCGGGCACTCAACCGCGGCTATGCGGCGCCGCGAGCCCGCTGGCCGATGGAATTTGGTCTGCTGAATAGCGACTGCCTCTGGGTCATGGATGAAGTCCAGCTCATGGATGTGGGTCTGGCCACATCGGCCCAGCTCCAGCAATTCCGTGAGGAAGACCACGCCAAGACGTTCCGCCCCTCCTATACCTGGTGGATGAGCGCCACCCTCCAGCCCGATTGGCTGAAGTCGGTCGATACACGATCCATGGTGGAGACAATTGAACGCGATATTCTAAGCGTGCCGGAAAGCGACAAGCAGAGCGCGCTGTGGCAAGCCGTCAGCAAACCGGTTGATTTCCACGAGGCGCTGGATGAGAAGGCCGTCGCCACGCTTGCGGCGAAGTGTCACACCGCTACAGATGCCGACAAGGGCCGGACAACGCTGGTTATCGTCAACACCGTGAAGCGGGCGGTCGCGGTCTATGATGCATTGAAACAGATCAAATCGGCGCCGGACGATATCCGGTTGGTTCATTCCCGGTTCCGGCCTGGCGAGCGCAGCCGCTGGCGCGGCGAGTTCTTGAACCGCAAAGCCGGCTACCTCGCCGACCGCATGATTGTCGCCACGCAGGTGGTCGAGGCGGGCGTGGACATCTCCGCCACCTGCCTGATCACCGACCTTGCCCCGTGGGCTTCGCTGGTCCAGCGTTTCGGACGGGCCGCCCGCTACGGCGGCAAGGCAGCCGTCCATGTCATCGACGTCGAGGAGAAGAAGGCCGCGCCCTACGCCTGGGCCGAACTTGAGGCCGCCCGACACGAAGTCAAGTCTCTCCGCGATGCCTCGATCCTCACGCTTGACGCGTTCGAGGCATCGCTACCACCCGAACGGAGGAAAGCGCTCTATCCCTATGCTCCGGAGTTCCTGTTGCTGCGACGTGAGGTGGAGGAACTCTTTGACACCACCCCCGACCTCACCGGTGCCGATCTCGATATCTCGCGTTTCATACGTTCCGGCGAGGAGACGGATTGCCAGGTTGCATGGCCTGATCTCGCAGCAAACGAAACCCCGTCTCCCGACTACCGGCCCACGCGCGAAGAGCTGTGCGCTGTTCCCATCGGCGAGGTTAGAAAGTACCTCGAAAAGCGAATGGCCTGGAGATGGGACTATCTCGACCGCGCGTGGCTTCCTGTGAAGGCAAACAGCATCTATCCGGGGCTCATGCTTGTCGTGCGTGCCGGCGAAGGTGGATATAGCCCGGACCGCGGTTTCGACGCCTCGCTCAAAGGCAAGGTGCCCGTTGTCGACGCACCCCCGTTTGCTCCGGATGCGGACGACGCCGAAGAAGATGAATCGCTCTCCATCACCGGTCTGTGGCAGACCATCGCCGAACATGGCAAGAAAACCGCGGAGGAACTGACCCTCATTATGGGAGGCGAAAGAGTCCAAGTCCTCGATTTAGCCGCCCGCTGGCACGATTACGGCAAGGCCCATGCGGCCTTCCGGTCGCTCCTGATTGACGCCCCCTTCGCCGACGTGGCAAAAGCACCGGAAAACGCCTGGCACATGCCCCCGCAGTACGCGGTCACAAGTAACGATCCGCGTCCTGGCTTCCGTCACGAACTCGCCTCCGCCCTCGCCATCCTCGACCTCCTTCGCCAGGCCGCCCCCGATCATGCCGCGCTTCGTGGCCCGTGGAAGGCCTTCTTCACGGACGCTCCACAAGGCGAATTGCCAATAAGCGATCCGACGGCTGTCCATCAGTGCCTCGCCACCTTATCGGCCAATGCGGTTAATCTTCTCTTGTATCTGGTTGCCGCGCATCACGGCAAAGTGCGGGTCTCGCTGCAAGCCTCACCGGCCGACCAAACGCATCCGGTCGCCAAAACCGGCGGCGAAATGCCCATCCGCGGCATTCTCGAAGGGGATGAACTCCCGCCCCTCCACCTTTCCTGCCCATCAGGCAATGTGAAGGTTCCCCCCACCCGGCTTACGATTGCCCCGGCCGCGCTGGGTCTCTCCGCAACCACCGGGGCGAGCTGGGGTGAACGCTGCGCCGCACTTCTCGCCGAACACGGCCCCTTCCAGCTCGCCTATCTCGAAACCCTGATCCGGGCGTCCGATATCCGCGCCTCAAGGAGATAGCGCCATGCCAATCCACTTCCATACCCTCGCCGGTTGCACGCCGACACCGCTCGCCAACTATCTCAAAGCCCTCGGTATCCTGCGCCTCGTCTCCGAACAGGCGGATTCCACCGCACGCGGCGCGTGGCGCGGTGAATTCTTCATTCTCGCCACCACGCTCTCCGGAGAGGAACTCGCCGACTTCTTCCTCACCCGCTATGCACCGACGCCGCTCGTTTCGCCATGGAACAGCGGATCTGGTTTCCTGAAGAACGATAACAAGGTTGCCCCGCTCCTGCGGCGATTTGAAGCCTCGCCGTTGCCACGGCTCGCCATCTATCAGAGGGGCGCAAAAGCGGCGCGAGCCCTTTGCGATTCGCTAAGCGATGCCAAACAAGCTGAAGTTGCCGTCAAGGAAGAGGCGAATAAGATCAAAGACAAGCGAGCGAGGGAAGCCTTCAGGGCAACCCCCGACAATATCGCTCGCGTGAGAGAGGCAAAACGGAGAATGGCGCATTTGAGGGAATCCTTCAGGCCAC
>JAVEWL010000705.1:0-3321 GCA_034004565.1 FCB group bacterium
CATCGACAACCTGGTCAATAATTTCGGCGGCAACCCGAATACCACAGTGACCGTCCTCTCCGGCAATGGAACCGGTGCCAATACCGACGGCGCCGCCACCATGGACAATTTGATAGATTCGCTCGACGATATCGGCGACGAGATGGGACCGGACGAGCAGTTCGTCCTCTTCGTCACCGACCACGGCAACCTCGACGAAGGCGTGACGAACTTCAACCTCGACAACGGCTTTGCCCAAATTACCGATCTGGACATGACCGCCTATTTCGATATGCTCGAAGACCCCAACAACATCCCGTCGCTCACCCTGACTTCTTCGATCGACCCCTTCAGCCTGGTCAACAACATCGGAACGGTCGCGCTGAACGGAAACACCGTCTTCGACAGCGGGATCAACAGCTTCTTCGACGTTTTCACTGAAATACAGTTTGACTTCGACAACGACGGTCTGACAGACGAATACCGGCTCACCGCCACCCTGCTCGAGGGCTGGTTCAACCCCCTCGATAACGTAATCGGCTTCACCTACGAAGGCGACAGCCCGCTCCCCCTCGACCTCGTCGCCCTCAACAGCGGCGCCATCAGCCGCAAAATAATCCCCGAACCCACAACCATGACCCTCATGACCCTCGGCGCCCTCATGGCCGCCCGCCGCGCTCTAAAGCGTCGCCCTAATTGAGCCCCAAGCAATACCCTGCCCCCTGGCAATTTCCCTGTGGCACCCCCAAGCCGGTTTTATGGCTTGGGGGTGTGGGCAAGCCAAGGACTGCAAATCCTCTTACGGTCCTTGTCGTCCTTGCTGTCCCTGTGGTCCTTCGCAAAAAAACACACCCCCAAGTCATGAAGCCAACTTGGGGGTGCCACAAACTACCGACAGGGTTCACTCTTCATTCATAATTCAGCATTCACAATTAAACGCGCACGTCCGACTTCTCACCCAACCTCTTCCGGTTCCGCTCCAACACCGGCGCCACTTCCTCCGCCAAAAACTCATCCACCTGCTGCGGCGCGCGCCCCACAAACTCCCGCAAATCCAGCACCCCATCGATCTCCGCGCGCGTCATCCCAATCACCGGGTCTCCCGCAAGCCGATCCAGCAGGTCGTTCACCCCGCCGTTCTTCACCTGCGTAGCCGCCGCATGCGAATGCGTGCGCACCGCCTCGTGCAACTCCTGCCGGACCCCGCCGCGCATCACGCCCGCCATGATGATGTTTTCCGTCGCCATGAACGGAAACTCTTCCATCACGTGGTTATCGATGACCTTCGGATACCCCCCCGGCCGTTCCACGATACTCAGGTACAAATTCAATACCCCGTCGCAAGCCAAAAACGACTCCGGCAAACTCAAGCGTCGAATCGCCGAATCGTCCAGCGTCCGCTCGAACCACTGCACCGCCGTCGTGAACTCCGAATGCATCGGCGCCACCATCAGCCACCGCGACAACGCGCACGCCCGCTCGCAACGCATCGGATTGCGCTTATACGCCATCGCCGAGCTGCCGACCTGGTTCGTCTCAAACGGCTCTTCAATCTCTTTCATGTTCTGCAACAGCCGCATGTCCGTCGCGAACTTATGTACGCTCTCCCCGATCCGCGCCAGCACCTGCAGCACATGCGTGTCCACCTTGCGCGGATACGTCTGCCCCGTTACCGGATACGAACTCTCAAACCCCAGCTTCTTCGCCACCAGCGTATCCAGCGCGCGAACCTTCTCCGAATCCCCATCAAACAGCGCCATGAACGACGCCTGCGTGCCCGTTGTGCCCTTCACCCCGCGACACCTCAGCCGAGCAATGGCGCTTTCCAGGTCCTCGATATCCATCACGAGGTCCTGTGCCCAGAGACACGCCCGCTTGCCAACCGTCACAATCTGCGCCGGCTGATAATGCGTGAACCCCAGCGTCGGCAGGTCCTTCCACTCCCGCGCAAACTCCGCCAACTTCGCCAGCACGTTCACGGCCTTGTCCAGCAGCAACTCCAACCCCTCGCGCATCAGAATAAGGTCGGTATTGTCGCCCACATAACAACTCGTCGCGCCCAGATGAATAATCGGCTTCGCCTTCGGCGCCACCAATCCGAACGCGTGGATATGCGCCATCACATCATGCCGCGTCTCCCGCTCAAACTACTTCGCGGCCTCAAAATCAATGTTGTCGACCTGCGCCCGCATCTCCTCGATCTGCTCTTCACTAATCGGCAGTCCGAGTTCCCGTTCCGCCTCCGCCAGCGCAATCCAGCACCGGCGCCACGTCGAAAACTTCCGCTGCGCCCCCCACAACCGAACCATCGCATCCGTAGCCACCCGCTCCGCCAACGGACTCACAAACCGCTCATGCTCGCCACTCATGCAAGAACTCCAGTTACTAGTTACTAGTGACTAGTTATTAGTTACGACCTTACACTCGAAGCATTACCCAACCCCTCTTCCTCCCTCTCCCCCTGGGAGAGGGGCGGGGTGAGGGCTTCCGCAAACCGTCTACTCTACATTCTCCCCATCACATCTTCCAAAAACGGCCCAACGGACACAGCCTCAGGAGAAATCATATGCATCGCAAACCCGGCAATCCCAAACGAAACCATCGCCAGCAGTGCCACAAACCACGTCCGCCGCAACACCCCCGACCCCCAGTACGACCGCTCCTTGACCTTCATCCGCTTATACACCCGCGCCATGATGAACCCGTCAACCAGCACCTCCGCCAAGAGCACTGGCCCAGTCCAAATCAGGTAGATGCAAACGAGAAATCCGGCAACAACTGAAAGCAGCACAACGAGCAGGAAGCCCCACTCATCGAAATCCAGTACGCTGCCGGCATCGGCAACTCCGGCATCGCCCAAGATACCTCTGTCTGGTATCTCCGGTGCGAAAATGGAAAGATCCGAGGCGGCATCGCCTGGGGTGTACGGGCTGCTGTAATCCCGCACCTGAAAGCCCAGCCACAGGCGGAGCAGTCCAATGAACTCCAGATAGCAGAGCCCCACCGCCAGAGGATACCGCACCCACATCGCCGTCACGCCCGCCAGGAGCAGCAGGAACGAGAACATGAACCCCGACAAGCCTGTCGAGATCACAATGAGCAACATATGGAACCGTGGGTTCCCATACCGCCGAAGCCACTTCTCGGCGTGAGCGAGAAACCTCCCCCGAGTACGCTCGCGCGATAAGCTCATGCCGCTACCTCCGACGGCAGTCAATTACAAATTAGGATTCACGTAACACTTTAGCCGAATGCCGTAATTCGACGCTATCGCGAAGGTCCTATAGCCCGCTTCAGCGGGCTTTTGACCTTTGCCCCCTGCTTCAGCAGGGGGGTAGAGAC
>JAVEWL010000706.1:0-3319 GCA_034004565.1 FCB group bacterium
CGCCGTGCGCGACAGCCTGCGCGAGATGATGCCCGAAGACCAGCTCTGGCCCCCGCTCGAGTCCGAGGCGTGGTCGTTTCACTCGGTGACCCAGGGCGCAAAGTACTTCGGCGAAATCAAACGCGCCATGGAACGCGGCTACGGTGCCCCGAAAGACATCGACGACTTCTGCAACAAGGCCTACGCGATGAATTACAACAGCGCAAGGGGCATGTACGAAGCCTACGGACGCAACAAGTACTCCGCAACAGGCATCACCACCTGGAAATACGACGCCGCATGGCCCGCCGCAACGACCTGGCACTACATCGACTGGTACCTGCGGCCCACCGGCGCCTACTTCGGCGCAAAGAAAGCCTGCGAACCCCTGCACATCCAGTACGCCTACGACGACAACGGCGTCTACGTCATCAACAGCCTCTACGAACCCTTCACCGGCCTCAAAGCCTCCGCCACCGTTTACGACTTCGACCTCAGCTCGAAGCTGACGAAATCAGCCAATGTAAATGTGGATCCCGACGGTAAGGCACTGGCCTTCAAGCTCGAATGGCCCAAGGAAATCAGCAAGACCTTCTTCCTGAAGCTGGAACTTCACGACAGTAACGGCACGCTCCAATCGCGCAACTTCTACTGGCTCTCGACCACCCCGGACATCCCCGGCCCTTCGCCCGACGGCTGGGGCGCGTTCGTGGCCAAGCCTGAATCGGTCGCAGACTTCACCCTTCTCAATTCGCTGCCGCCGGTAACGCTCGAAACCACGCTCACGCATCAAACCCGCGGCGACGAGGTACAAGCCGAGATCACCGTGAAAAACCCGGCCGCAAACCTCGCTTTCCTGATCCAGTTGGCATTAACAAAAGGCCCCGAAGGCCGTGAACTCGGCCCCACATACTGGGAAGACAACTATTTCAGCCTCCTCCCCGGCGAGACCCGCACCCTCAAAGCCACCGTACCAAAATCCGAACTCGGCAACGCCACCCCCGCGTTGCGAATAACCGGCTGGAACGTGCAGTAGCTCTTTCTTGGGGAACCACCGCCCCCTCACCCCATCCCTCTCCCCCACCGGGGGAGAGGGGGAAAGAGTGGAGCAAGCTGGGGTTTCATCCCCCTCTCCCCCATCGGGGGAGAGGGTTGGGGTGAGGGGGCGCTCCTCAAATCGAAAATCTAAAATCTAAAATCAAGAACACGTCCCCCGACTTCCATCCGCGCGGTTTTCTGTGTACCCTTTACGCACCAAACCATGGGATACCACACACGCCGCGCATGAAAAGACAACTCGCAAACAAATTGGGCCCGCTCATTGCCGCCGGACTCTTCACGGCGGCGCTGCTCATCCTTCATCATCAGTTGCGCGGATACAACTACCGCGACATCGTCCACAGCATCCAAGAGACCGCGGACAGCCGCATCGTTTTCGCGCTCCTGCTCACGGCGCTCAGCTATGCCCTCCTCACCGGCTACGACGTGCTCGCGCTGCGCTACATCGGACGGCCTCTCCCCTACCCCGTCGCGGGCATGGCGGCATTCGTGGGGTATGCCTTCAGCAACAACGGCGGCTTCCCGGTAATTACCGGCGGCTCGGTCCGATACCGCATCTATTCCGCGTGGCAACTGACCGCCATCGACGTCGGCAAAATCATGCTCTTCGGAACCGCGACCTTTTGGCTGGGTGTGTTTTCGCTCGGGGCCCTGTCTTTCCTGGCCGAGCCACTGCCCGTGCCGGCCGAAGCGCGCCTGCCGTTCACCTCCACAGAGCCGTTGGGGTTCGCGTTCCTCGGCACCGTGCTGGCCTACCTGTTTCTTTGCTTCGTCCGCAAAGCCCCCATCCGCGTGCGCAATTGGGATGTGCATCTTCCCTCGCCGGGTTTCGCGGTGGGGCAGGTGCTGATCGCTTCCGCGGATCTCCTGGCCGCGGCCGGGGTGTGTTATGTGCTCCTGCCGCCCGGCACGGGGCTCTCGTACATCGTGTTCGTCGGCGTGTTCGTCGTGGCGATCCTGGCCGGCGTGGTAAGCCAAGTGCCGGGCGGCATAGGCGTCTTCGAGACGATCGTGATGCTGCTGCTGCAGCCGTACCTGTCGGGTCCGCCGATCGTCGCCACCCTGCTCGCGTTTCGCGCGATCTACTACCTGGTACCGCTGGCGGTGGCGGCGGCAGTGCTGGGCGCCAACGAGGCATACCGGCGCAAGCATCTGCTCGAGGGCGTCGGAAAGCTAATCGGACCATGGGCGCCTATGATTGCGCCGCAGGCACTCGCCCTGACCGTATTCATCGGCGGCGCACTGCTGCTGTTCTCAAGCATGGCGCCGACCCTGCCCGGACGTATGGCCGTGCTGAAAGAGCTGGTTCCATTGCCGGGAATCGAGGTTTCCCATCTCGCCGGAGGTGTCGCGGGAATGGGCCTGATCCTGCTTGCGCGGGGGCTTCAGCAGCGGCTGGACGCGGCATATTACCTCACTTCGACCCTGCTGGCTTGCGGCGTTGCGGCCTCATTATTCCGGGGGCTGGACTACGAGGAAGCAATTGTCCTCACGGTGATGCTGGCGGCATTGCTGCCGTGCCGGACCTTCTTCTACCGTCGGGCCTCCATCTTCAGTTCACGCTTCTCACCCGCATGGTTGGCTTCAACGGGATTCGTCCTGCTTGCCACCCTATGGCTGCTCGCCTTCGCACATAAAGAGATCCAGTTCCACGCCGGCCTGCTCGGAGAGTTTTCCCTGCACGGTCACGCGGCTCGCTCGCTGCGCGCCGCGGCCGGGGCGGGCGCGCTGTGGTCACTCTTCATGCTCGGCCGCTTTCTCAGTCCCGCGCGACCGGAACCCGCGTTCCCCGGTCACATCCAACTGGCCAAGGCTCGAAAAATCATCGAGCAAATCCCCGAAACGGAGGCGCATCTGGCCCTGACCGGCGACAAGCTCCTCCTCTTCAACGACGACGATCGCGCGTTTATCATGTACTCGGTCTACGGACGTAGCTGGATCGCCCTGGGCGATCCCGTGGGCGCGGAGCGCGATAAGCGGGAATTGGTATGGGATTTCCGTGAGCTGTGCGACCGCTACGGCGCGTGGCCGGTGTTCTACGAGGTATCCGACCGCTTCCTTCCGCTCTACCTGGACGTGGGCCTCACGCTGCTCAAACTCGGAGAAGAAGCGCGTGTGCCGCTCGAGAGTTTCTCCCTCGATGGGGCCGCATTCAAGGACTTCCGGCACGCGCTGAACAAGATCGAACGGGAAGACGCCACATTCGAAATCATCCCGGAGGAACGCGTCCTGGAAATCCGCCCTGAATTGCGCTTCGTCTCCGACGCCTGGCTCCACGCAA
>JAVEWL010000707.1:0-3319 GCA_034004565.1 FCB group bacterium
CGATTACTCGACGCCGCGAATCTGCGCCGTGGCCGACAAGCGGGATGGCTCGGGCTGGCTGGGGATCGTGCGGAAAGACGGGATGGACGTACGCCGGATGCCGCTGGAGGCAGGTCAATACTTCTACGTGGCGACGTATGAGGAGAATGTGGTCACGACCGGTTTGACGGGCGCGTTCACGGCGGGATCGGCGGAGGAGGCTTGCCGCTTCATGCTGGGCGGCGGGGTGTTCGCGGAGCGGACGAATCCGGTGACGGCGGTGGCGGCGATGGCCAGGGGTGAAGGGTTTGAGTTGGCGACGCTGGATGCCGCGCAGGGGTAGGCACGGGTTCTAACGCTGGAGTTTGTGGCACCCCCAAGTCGGCTTCATGACTTGGGGGTGCCACAAAGGTTGTTGGGTGCGCGGGGTTGCTGTGGGTGGGGGTGGTCGGTCACAATTGCGGGGGACAGTGACTACCTGGGAAGGATCGCATGGCCAACAAGTTTCTTGAAGAGATGGATCGGTTGGTTCGGGCGCGGTATCCGCTGCTGTATGTGGTGACGTGGGAAGAGGAGCGGGCGCGCAAGTACCTTATGGCCCTGGCGGAGGGTCAGGGCAAGTCCCTGTTTGAATGGAGCATCACGGATGGGTTTCGTCGATTGATGGGGCCGAAGGATGCGCCGCGTCCGGAACAGCGCACGCGCGAGCCGATGGCTGTGCTCAACGAGATCATGCAATCGGACATTCCGGCCATATATGTGTTGAAAGATTTTCACGGGTATCTGGAGACGCCGGAGATCGTGCGGCAATTGCGCGATTTGGCGATGTCGCTGCGGCGCTCGAAGAAGACGCTGATTATCCTCTCCCCCATCGTTAAACTGCCGCCGGAATTGGAGAAGGCGGTGACGTTTGTGGACCTTCCCCTGCCGGGCTACAGCGAGTTGAAAGACTTGTTCGATGCGGCAATTGGGGATTCGCGGTCTCGGCGCTTCCAGGTGAACCTGACCGAGGCGGACAAGGAGGCGATGGCGAAGGCGGCGCAGGGCTTGACGCTGAACGAAGCGGAAAGCGCGTTTGCGCATGCCATCGTGCGCGACGGCGTGCTGGATGCGGGCGACATCCAGAGCGTGGTCAGCGAGAAGAAGCAGATCATCCGGAAGTCGGGCGTGCTGGACTATTACGATCCGTCGGAGAGCATCGGGTCGGTGGGCGGGATGGACCTGCTGAAGGAGTGGCTGGCGAAGCGGGTGAAGGCGTTTTCGGAGGAGGCGCGGCAGTACGGGTTGCCGCAGCCGCGCGGGATCCTGCTGATGGGCGTGCAGGGCTGCGGGAAGAGCCTGCTGGCAAAGGCCATTGCGGCGTCGTGGCAGTTGCCGCTGCTACGGATGGACATGAGCATGATCTTCCAGGGGTTCATCGGCAGTTCGGAGCAGAACATGCGGCGCGCGTTGAGCGTGGCGGAGAGCGTGGCGCCGGTGATCCTGTGGATCGATGAGATTGAGAAGGCGCTGTCGGGGATGGAGAGTTCGGGGTCCACGGACGGCGGCACGACGGCGCGCGTGATGGGGATTTTCCTGACATGGCTGCAGGAGAAGTCGTCGCCGGTGTTCGTGGTGGCGACGGCGAACCAGGTCAACGGACTGCCGCCGGAGCTACTGCGCAAGGGGCGCTTCGACGAGACCTTCTTCGTGGACCTGCCCCGCCGCGAGGAGCGCGAGGAAATCCTGCGCATCCATTTACAGAAGCTGAGGCGGGATCCGCGCAAGTTCGACATAGCCGGGCTGTCGCAGGCGAGTTCGGGTTTCAGCGGGGCGGAAATCGAGCAGGCGATCGTTTCGGCGCTGCACGACGGGTTCTTCGCGCGGCGCGAGATCGTGACCGACGACATCCTGAAGAGCATTCAGGAGACGGTTCCGCTGTCGACGACGATGCGCGAGAACATCGAGACCCTGCGGGCGTGGGCGCGGCATCGGGCTCGGCCGGTGTCGACGCAACAGCGCATGGGTGCGGTCGAGCAATCATGACGGACCGCTTCGACTGGCTGGAACTGGAGAAGATCAAGTCGAATCCGCCTTCGGGGGCGTATAAGCCGGCGCAGCAACCCTGGGATGCGGCGTCGTTCTATCGCGCGGGCTGCGAGATGCGCGAGCACGGCTACCTTCATTCGGCGATTCCCTATTTTGAGAAAGCGGTGGCGTTGAGCGACCAGCATTACGACGCGTGGCTGGCGCTCATCGATGCGCTGGTGCATACGGGGAATCTGGATATCGCGGACATGCGATCGAAGGAGGCGCTGGACAATTATCGCCTGGTGCGGCCGTTCTATGCGGCACGGGCGCTGCTGCTGGCGCACAAAGGACAGTTCGACGAGGCGTTTTCGCTGTCGAATGTGAGCTGCTCGAAGGAGGAGCCGCATTGGTATGCGTTTTGTGTACGCGGGGAGATTCTGCTGCTGAAGGATGTGGAGCAGCGGCTCGATGCGATGATCTTTTTCGAGGCGTCGCTGGAGTGTCCGGGGGTGGACTGGCAGGCGTACCTGATGGCGGGCAATGCGCTGCTGGAGGCGCACTTGCCGGCGATGGCCGCGGGGATGTTCGCGGAAGCGGCGCACCTGAATCCGCGGGCGTCGGCGTGCTGGCTGGGGTTGGGGGATAGTTTTCTTGCGCTGCGGCTGTATGACCAGGCGATGTTCTATTATCAGCGGATGACGGAGTTGCAGCCGAAGCACGAGATCGCAATCGAGCGGCAGAAACGCTGCGCGCCGTTGGGGTATGGGCTGATGAAGGTGCTGGTGCCGCGCGCGTTGCAGGGACGGTGGAAGAGCAAGTTTGGCGCGATATTGCGGAAAGAACGGCTCGGAAGATAATTCTGAATTGTGAATGATGAATTATGAATTACGTAACACTTCAGCCGAATGCCGGGTAGCTTCTGTTCGGGTGCCACCTTCAAGCCGTGCGAGGAACGAGCGTGGCTTGTGGGTGGGGCAGTGGTGAAGGCTCCCCTCACCCCGCCCTCTCCCCAGGGAGAGGGAGGAAGACTCCAGAAGGGCGTGGGTTTTCTCCCTCTCCCTGGGGAGAGGGCGGGGTGAGGGGAGCCTTTACCACTGCCCCACCCACAAGCCACGCTCGTTCCTCGCGCGGCTTGAAGGTGGCACCCGAACAGAAGCTACCCGGCATTCGGCTGAGGTGTTACCGAATTGCTAATTGCTGATGACCTTGAGGGGGGGTTGCGGCGGGGGTGGGGAGGTGGTAGAGTTTGGGGTAGCCGTTTGGTTGGGTGCTTTTTGGATACTCCTGACGGCGATTAGCGGGGATCGGCATTACTCTTGGGGGCTGTACG